>DATHUM010000370.1:0-6886 GCA_035462225.1 Jiangellaceae bacterium
GGCTGCTCGTCGGCCGTGAAGGTGCAGAACGCGATCACGTCTCCGATCACGGTGACCGATCCGGTGCCGCTGCCCGGTCCGCGACCGGACGTCGCCGAGACCTCGATCGGGTAGGTGTCCGGCTCGGTCTGCTCCGGAACGCCGACCGTCAGTACGACCGTCGTCGACTCGCCACTGGCCAGCCGGCCGAACGTCGCCGTCTCGGGTTCGACGGTCCATCCCTCCGGGACGGTGGCGGTGACCTCTCCACCCCGGACTGGCTGCTCGGCGTCGTTGGTGACGGTCACCTCCACCTCGGCCGTCCCACCTGCGAGGGCAAAGGTTTGCTCGACCTCAACCGAGAGCGGCGTGGCCATCGGCTTGTTCGAGGTGAGCAGCTCGACCTCGGACAAGGTGACGTCGCCTCCGCCGAACGAGATCCGGTACCGGGCAAAGTTGCTCGGCCGGTCCAGCTTGAACGGCCGGGTCTGCGAACGCCACCGGAACGTCTCGTCGTGACGTTCGTCCAGCACCGTCCACGTGATGCCGTCGTTGGACCCCTCGACGACCCAACTGGCCGGGTCGGTACCGGCATCGCCCGCGCTGGAGGTCAGTGTGTAGAAGTCGACGCGCTGCCGGTTGCCGTCGCGGAATGCGTACTGCACCCACGGATCGTCGCCCGTCACCGTGACCTCGGTCGCCGAGGTGTTGTCGAACAGCCCGGCCACGTCGCCGGTGTCGCTCGCGGTCGACGTGCCCCGATCCGGACCGGTTGCATCCTGCATCGGCCGCGGGACGTCCGTGTCGTCTGTGATCGAGGGCGGGACGTCGCCCTCGCCGGTACCCCACGACGAGGGGTTGGGGCCCATCTCGAAGTTCAGCACGGCCCCGTCGGCGAGCACGCCGTGCGGCACGTACGTCTTGCTCCAGGGCTCGCCATTGATGGTCAGGCTCTGGACGTAGACGTTCTCGCGGCTGTTGTTCGGCGCGTTGACGACGAGCTCTGCTCCGTTGTCCAGGTGCACAGTCGCCTTGGTGAACAGCGGAGAGCCGATCACCAGGTTTTCACTACCGACCTGCAGCGGGTACAGGCCGAGCGCGGCGAAGAGGTACCAGGCCGACGTCTCGCCGTTGTCCTCGTCGCCCGCGTAGCCCTGGCCGATCTCCGAGCCGACGTACATCCGCGAGAGAACCTCGCGCGCGATCTGCTGCGTCTTGTGCGGCTGCTCGGCGTACAAGTACATCCACGGGATGTGGTGGGACACCTGGTTGCTGAACCCCCACTGGCCCATCCGCACGTCGCGGGCCTCGCGTATCTCATGGATGATGCCGCCGTACGAGCCGGGGAACTCCCCGGTCTCCGGCGTGGCGAAGAACTCGTCGAGTTTGTCCGCAAGCGCATCGCGGCCGCCGTAGAGGTTGGCCAGGCCCTGCCCGTCGTGGGGCACGTGGAACGCGAAGTTCCACCCGTTGGTCTCGGTGTAGTCGTGGTCATGCCCCCAAACGAGCGGGTCGTAGTCCTCGGGTGCCGACTTCCAACCGCCTGAGGCATCCCGGCCCTGGAAGAAGCCGATCGCGGGGTCGAACATGTTGACGTAGTTGCGCGCCCGCTCGAGGAAGTACTCATGCTCCTCGAGGTAGCGCTCGCGGTCGGCTGCGCTCACGGCGGGGTCGTCGGCCAGCGCCAGTGCTTGGTTGGCGATGCCGAAGTCGTTGATGTAGCCCTCCAGCGCCCATGACACGCCTTCGGACACCGCCGAGTGGGTGTAGCCCCGGAAAATCGAGGTTTGCAGGCCCTTGCGGCCGACGCTGGTGTTGTTCGGGTTGGCACCCGGCGGCGCGACCGTGGCGTTCCTCAGAGCCGCGTCATAGGTGTCGATCGGGTCGATCCCCGGAACGCCTTTCACGTAGGCGTCGGCGAACGACACGTCGGAGCTGGTTCCGGTCATGAGGTTGGCGTAACCGGGTGACGACCATCGCGAGACCCAACCGCCGTCGCGGTACTGCTGCACGAACCCGTCGACCAGCTCACCGGCGCGCTCGGCCGCCAGCAGCGAGTAGGCGGACCACACGGTCCGGTAGGTGTCCCAGAAGCCGTTGTTGACGTAGACCTTCCCGTCAACGAGAGGCGCGCCGGTCTCGGTCGGCCCGCTCGACGGGGTCGACGTGGACGACTGGACGGCGTGCCGGTAGACGGGCTCCTCGGCGGTGCCGACGTTCTCGTGTGCGGAGTTGGGGTAGAGGAACAGCCGGTAGAGGTTCGAGTAGAGCGTGACCAGCTGGTCTTCGGTGGCACCTTCGACTTCGATCACGTCGAGCGTGTCGTCCCACAACTGCTGGGCCCGCTCGCGCACGTCCTCGAAGGTGTCGTCCGAAGCGATCTCCAGCTCCAGGTTGTGCTTGGCCTGGTCGATACTGATCAACGACGTCGCGATCCGCATGGTCACGGTCTTGTCGCTGCTCGTGTCGAATCGCAAGTGGCCGAAGACGTTGTTGCGGGTTCCGCTCGACGGCTTGACCGCCGCCGCCACCGGCTGGTCGAACGTAGCGTAGACGTACATGCGGGTGGCGCCGTTGGACAGGCCGCTGCGCACGTCGGAGTAGCCGGTGACCACACCGTTCGTAGCGTCCAGGGTCAGCCCGCCGTTGTTGTTGACGTTGTCGAACGTCACGTACGAGGTGTCGCCGGTGAATGTGAACCGGAACATCGCGGCGTGGTCGGTCGGTGCAATCTCGGTCCGCATGCCGTTCTCGAACGTGACGCCGTAGTAATGCGGTTTGGCGGTCTCGTTCTGATGCTGGAACGCCAGCGCTCGCGCGGTGCGGTTGGTGGTCGGCGTCTGCGCCGAGGGCATGACCTGGAACGTCTGCCGGTCGCCCATCCACGGGCTAGGCTCGTGGCTGGCGGCGAATGCCTGCAGCGTGGGCAGGTTGGCGGCGTTGTTCGCCCGCTGGTACTCGTACAGCCAGCTGGTCGAGCCGGCGTCGGTCATCGGCACCCAGAAGTTGAAACCATGCGGGACGGCGGTTGCCGGGATGGTGTTGCCGCGGGAGAAGCCACTGCTGGAATTCGTGCCCCGGGTGGTCACGACGTAGTCCGATGGCCGGTCGATGTCGAGCGCGGGACGCGTGCCGATCCAGATGTCGTCGATCCAGCCGTTGAACAAGGACGGACCGCTAGCCGCGCTGTAGCCGACGAGAATCCGGTCGATCGTCTTACCGGCTGCGACGGCGCCCACCCGGGAACGCTTGTGGTTCCACTGGTCGGGCCACAGCGAGTTCGACTCCCCCTGGGCTTGCGGGTCCAGTCCGAAGCCATGGTGATCTTCGGCCGCCAGCTCACTGAGGTAGGTGCCGTCGTCGAACGTGAGGTCGACGGCGACATGGGTGCTCGGGTAGCTCAGGTCGTTCGCCGTCAATTCCGGGAACGCGACGTACGACAGCTCGGTGGTGTCGGTAACCGGGATATCGACGTCGAAGACCTTGTTGTAGGCGAAGGCGTGGCCCTCGTCGATGTGGCCACCGGAGTACTGGAGTGCCCGGACGCCCGTCCAGCCGGCATTCGGCCGCATGGTGAAGCCGTTGACCGGCCCGCCGCTGACGAACGCGCGCATGTCGGTCGGTGGCGGTGGTGTCGTATCACCGTCGGACAGCTGCAGCTCGGCCAGCTGGACGATGCCCGCGCCCCAGTTTCGCGTGACGTCCAGCCGGTACCACAGGTATGCGGTGTCGTTCTCGATCCGGTACTCGTTGGTGTGGAACCGCTCCGGGAACTCCTGGTCGGTCTGGGCGTCCAGCGTGGTCCAGGTCTGGCCGTCCTGCGACCCCTGCAGGGTCCAGTCACGCGGGTCGCGGGACGGAACGTCGTTGGCCGAAGTCAGCGCGTAGTGCACGACGGCTACCGGCTCGTCCAGCCGAACCTCGACCCATGCCGTGCTGTCGAACACCAGCCACTTCGTGTTGATGTCGCGGTCGACGACCCGCTCCTTGGATTCGCCCGGCGGGTTCTCGCCGCTGGCCCTGACCTCCACGACTCGGTCGGTCACATTGCCGGGGATGCCGGTCGGCGGGCTGCCGGTGACGCCCGACATGCGCTTGTTACCGTCGGCGTCGGTCTCGGCGGTGTTCTCCCAGTCCGGTTGCGGCTCGTCCGACTCGAACGAGGTGAAGAAATCGGTGGTGACGCCGGCCGTCTCCGTCACGGCGTTCTCGTCCGGGGCCGCAGGAGCGGCGGCGGCAGGTGACAGCGTCAGGCCGCCTGCCAGGACTGTTGAGCTCGCCATCAACCACACCATCGTGCGGCGGTACTGACGCTTCATGTTGCCGCCTCCTTGATAACGTTGTCACTGGCAACGTTGTCATCCAGCCAGTTCCTCCAATTAGTTCCAGCCGGGATTACCGGCGTCAAGGGGCAGGCGAGGCGGCGTTACCTTTCTGTAACATTCCCAGCCTCGCAGCTAGCGGCTATCGGGCCGACCGACCGAGATGAATTCACAGATCCGGGGCGCCGAAGCAGGCACCTGTGTGGTAGATAACGTTGTCACGTCGCGTGTGTTGGCACGTGGATTGAGGTTCGTACAGGGCGAGCCGTAGGGAGGCGTGGACGGTGAGCGAGAACTCGCGAACTCGTCAGCGCGCTGGCGGCCGTCCGACGATGAACGACGTCGCACGTCTGGCCGGCGTGGGTCTCAAGACGGTCTCGCGAGTCGTCAACGGCGAACCTCGAGTGAGCGAGGCGATGGCAGAACGGGTGCGGGCGGCGATCGAAGAACTGGGCTACAGCCCCCATGAGGGTGCTCGCCTGCTGCGCCGAGGGCAGACCGCATGCATCGGCTTGTTGCTCGAGGACGTAGCGAACCCGTTCTACTCCGCACTGGCGGGGGCAGTGGAACAGGTGGCGAGGGCGAACGGCTTCCTGCTGTTCACCGCCTCGTCGGAGGAGGACGCCGCACAAGAGCGCGAACTAGCCCTGGCGTTCTGCGCCCGTCGGGTGGACGGGCTGGTTATCGTCCCAGCGGCCTCGGCGGACCACCGGTACCTCAAGCCTGAGATCGAAGCCGGTGTGATCGCGGTGTTCGTCGACCGGCCCGCTGTCGGGATGGCGGCGGACGCCGTGCTTGCCGACAACGTCGGCGGCACGCGTGCTGCCGTCGTTCATCTGCTACGGCATGGACACCGACGGATCGGCTACATCGGAGATGCGGCAGAGATATTCACGGCCGCCCAACGGCTGCGCGGGTACCGCGACGAACTGGTCGACTCCGGGTTGCCGTTCGATGAGTCGCTGGTCGCCATGGGACATCCCGAGCCGCAGTTCGTACACGCCGCGCTCGACAGGATGTTGGCCGGCCCCGAACCGGTCACAGCACTCATTGCCGGAAACAACCGGGCAACCGTGGCCGTCTTGCGGGATGTGTCGACACGTCACCAACAGCTGGCACTTGTCGGGTTCGACGACTTCGAGCTGGCCGACCTGCTGAAGCCCGGGGTGACCGTGGTCGCCCATGACCCCGTCGCGCTGGGAAGGACGGCCGCCGACCTGCTGTTCCGCAGATTGCAGGGGTACCGAGGCCCGGTGCAGACGATCGAGATCCCTACCCGGCTTGTTCCTCGCGGCTCCGGGGAGATATCTCGATGACGGCGCAACCAGGGGCGGCGAACGTCGAGACCGCCCAACCGTCGTTGGTTGCCAGTGTCGAAGCCGGCGGCACCAAGTTCGTATGTGCGATCGGCACCGGGCCAGACGATGTGCGTGCCACCACCTCGTTCGCCACGACCTCTCCGGAAGAGTCGCTTGGGCAGGCTGTCGCCTTTATTGAGGAGCACCAGCGCATTGGTCTGGAGGTGGCGGCGGTAGGCATTGCCTGCTTCGGCCCGCTGGATCTGCGCAAGGAGTCGCCGACCTACGGGCACATAACGTCCACTCCGAAGCCAGGCTGGCGGGACACCGACGTCGTCGCCCCCTTTACCGACGCCTTCGGAGTTCCGGTGGGCCTCGACACCGATGTCAACGGTGCTGCGCTGGCTGAGAGCCAGTGGGGCGCGGGGCAAGGCCTGGACCCGGTCGTCTACGTGACGGTCGGGACCGGTATCGGCGCAGGGGCGATGGTCAACGGCGGCCTCTTGCACGGCCTGGTGCACCCCGAGATGGGTCACGTGCCGGTACGCCGCCATCCAGACGATCTGTTCGAGGGCGTCTGCCCCTATCACGGCTACTGTCTGGAGGGCCTGGCCTCTGGACCGGCCATCGAAGCCCGGTGGCAACGGGCGGCTCGTGATCTCGGGCCTGAGCGTGACCGTGCCGTTGCGCTGGAGGCGTGGTACCTCGCACAGCTGGCGTCGACGCTGGCCTACGTGCTGTCGCCGGAGGTGATCATCTTCGGCGGAGGGGTGCTCAAGCTACCCGGGTTGCTCGCTGCCGTCCAGGCCGAGACCGCCACACTGTTGAATGGCTACCTTGACGCCGCCGCGGTCGCCCGCGAGCACATCGATCAATACATCGTCGCACCGGAGCTGGGAGATCGGGCCGGGGTTCTGGGCGGCATCGCGCTCGCACACCGCCAGATTCTCGGATCGGAAGGTTACAAATGAGTCACGTACCTGCAGCGGATCCTTGACGGCAACTTTGCGAGGGTGGCTAATTGGTCGTGGCACCGATGACAACGCTGTCATCCATACGGCCCTAGGCGGTCTGAGCAGATGCGAGGCGTACTGGTTGTACCAACATGGTTCCAGATAGGAGAGACACAATGTCGTGGATTCAACGAAGGAGCCGAGCGATCGCTCCGGCGGCGCTGATCGCCGCGGCATCGCTGGTGCTCGCCGCGTGTGGCGGTGACGACGACGATGGTGGCAACGGAGAGGGGGCCCAGGAGATTCCGACCGAGGACGCCAGCGGTGAGCTGGA
>DATHUM010000371.1:0-17041 GCA_035462225.1 Jiangellaceae bacterium
CCATGCCACGTTTGACACGGGCCGTTCCAGTCTGCGGAGTGGTCAGCTCGGACACGGGGTACCTCTGTCTGAAAGGGTGGTTTCGGTTCCGTAGTCAGGATACGGGCCTAGCGGTCCCCACCTTCAGGGCCAGTTGGCGACAACTGGACTGATGGGTCGGGGAACTATGCCTCGAGGGCCGGCGGGACCGAGTCGTCGAACTCCACTGTCTCCGGCCAGGGCGCCCGCCCGGCGAGCCGCAACCAGCGCACGAGCGCCTTGCCCCGGAGCCGGCGCGTCGAGCGCACGGTGTCGTTGTGGAAGCGGCGGGCGTGCCCCACCCTCCGGCCGGCGGCCGCGAGCTCGTCCAGGGCCGCATCGGCACCGGCCTCGGTTCGCAGCCGGGCGACGAACTCCGCATCGTCCAGCGCAGCTGACAGCGCTGCAGTCAGGTCGCTCTCCGCCTGCTCGCGATCTGCGCCTTCCAGGGTTCGAGCCCGCGTTGCGGCATCCGCGACCAGGACCGCGCTCGCGGGGTCGAGCAAGCCCCCGCTGGCCACGTCCAGCGCCGCACCGGAACGGCGCAGCAGTTGCGCATCCAGCACGGCGCGCGCGGCGTCCACCCGCGCGTGGAGGCGGTCGATCCGGCCCGCGGTCCACGACAGATATGCCCCTAGCAATACCGCGGCCGCGGCGATCACGATGATCCATCTCAATGCGCCGGCACCTACCTGCCGAGCCGGCGGAATCGGCGAGACTCGGGCCGGGCGCCGGCCGCGACTGCCATTTCGTAGACGGCCAGGATCTCCTCGGCCACCGTCGCCCAGTCATATCGGCGCACTCCGACCGACGCCGCGGCGCGCATCGCCTGCCGGCGCCCGGGGTCGTCCAGCAGCGCGATCGCCTCCGTTGCCAGCGCGTCGGCGTCCCCCACCGGGACGAGCACGCCCAACCGGCCCCCGTCGAGGACGGCGCGGAATGCCATGAGCTCGGATGCCAGCACCGGCGCTCCGGCCGCCATCGCCTCGGCCAGCACGATGCCGAACGATTCTCCACCAGTGTGCGGAGCAATGTAGATGTCACTCGACGCGAGCATCGCGGCCTTGTCCTCGTCGCTCACTGCACCGAGGAAGGTCACTGCGTCACGGCACTCAGCGGGTATCTTCCGCCGGGCCTCGTCCACGTCGCCCCGCCCCGCCACCAGCAGGCGCACGCCAGGCCGCGCACCGAAGATCTTCGGCCACGCGTTCAGCAGGACCGGCAGACCTTTGCGAGGCTCGTCCAGCCGACCGAGGAACGAAAGCGTGCCGCCAGAACCCTGCCACTCGGGTCGAGCCTTGGCGGCCGCGAAGCGGTCGACGTACAGCCCGTTCGGAATCAGCACCGGATCGCCGCCGAGGTGCTCGACCGGCAGTTTGCGCGCCTCCTCTGACACCGCGATGCGGGCCGAGATCTTCTCGAAGGCCGACTGCAGGATGCCGTACGCCGCGCTCATCGCCCGGGATCGCGGATTGGCCTGGTGGAATGTCGCCACGACCGGCACCTCCGCCCACCACAGCGTGAGCAGGCCCAGGCTCGGCGACGCGGGCTCGTGCACATGGACGACATCGAACTTGCCGTCGGACAGCCACCGGCGCACTCGGGACGCCGAGACCGGCCCGAACGTCAGCCGCGCGACCGACCCGTTGTACGGGACGGGCACTGCCCGGCCGGCGCTGACCACGTAGGGCTCCATCGAGGCGTCGTCATCGCCCGGAGCCAGGACGGACACCTCGTGGCCCCTGGCCATGAACTCCTCGGCGAGGTCGCGGATGTGCACCTGAACACCGCCGGGCACGTCCCAGGAGTAGGGGCAGACCATTCCGATCTTCATCAGGACCTCGCCCTGCTGCGGTCGTCCGCCAGATCGGCCAGGAACAATGGCTGCAGCATGTGCCAGTCCTCGGGATGCTCTGCGATGCCGGCGCTGAACTTGTCGGCCACCGCCTGAGTCATGTGTACCACCCGAGCACTGCCGCGGACTCCCTGCGGCGGGGGCACCTCCTCGTGGAATCGAACCACGAGGGTGTGGTCCGGCTCGTCGCCCTCGTACCACAGGGTCACCGGCAGCAGGGCCGCGCCAGTACGCATGGCCAGCGCCGCAGGCCCGGCCGGCATCCGCGTCGCTTCTCCGAACAGGTTCACCTCGATCCCCCGGCGGCTGATGTCGCGGTCCGCGAGCAGGGGCACCAGCCGTCCCTGCCTGAGCCGGTCCGCGAGCGTCACGAACACGTCGTTGGCACCACCGGTCAGCGGCAGTATCTCCATGCCGAGGCCTTCGCGGTAAGCCACGAAGCGCTCGAACAGCCGCTCCGGTCGCAACCGCTCGGCCACCGTGGTCACCTGGGCGCCGGTGAGGCACCCCCAGGCGCCGGCGTGGTCCCAGTTCGCCATGTGCGGGAGGGCGGCCACCGCGCCCCGGCCGGACGCGAGCGGATCGCGCATGTTGTGCTCGCCCTCGACCCTGATGCGTTCCAGAACGCGCCGCCGATCCCAGTCCGGCAGCCGGAAGGCCTCGCACCAGTATCGGAGGTACGAACGCATGCCGGCGCGGGACGCTTCGCGTAGTGCGTCCTCGTCCGTGGTCCCGAGCGCGCGCGAAAGGTTGGCCTCCAGGCGCTGTACGCTCGGCCCTCTCCGGCGCCAGGCCTCGTCGGCGATGCGCCGGAAGAGGGCGTACGCGGCGCGCTCGGGCAGGTGGCGAACCGCCGACCAGCCACCCGTGTAACCCAGCAGGACGATGCCGTCGCGCAGCCCGTTCATGCCTTGGCCCCCGCGAATGCGCGAAACGAGCCTTCGCGGGCGAACGGTTTGGTGGGGTGGGTTCATGCCGGCTGTGCTGGGCTCGGGCGGGCCTGGCGGTGGACTTCGCGGATCCGCTGGACGACCGTCCAGCCGCTGGCCAGTGCGAGCAGCCAGAGCACGACCTCCACGACGACGATGGGCAGATCGAAAAGGCCGACCAGGCCCACCGTGACGAGAACGGCGACCAGGCGGTCGGCCCGCTCGGCGATGCCGACGTCGGCTGTGTATCCCTGGCTCTCCGCCCTGGCCTTGGCATACGGGACGATCGAGCCGAGCGCCAGGCAGGCCAGGCTGAGCGCGGCGAGCCGCAGGTTGTCGCCGATCCCGGCGAAGTACATCGCCAGCCCGATGAAGATCGCGGCGTCACCGAACCGGTCGAGCACCGAATCGAGGAACGCGCCCCATGGGCCCGTCCTGCCGGTGAGCCGGGCCATCACACCGTCAATGCTGTCCGAGAAGATGAACGCCGTGATGAAAAGTGTCCCGGCCAGGAACCTGCCCTGCGGATAGAAGATCAACGCTCCGGCCACCACGCCGGACGTCCCGATCAGCGTCACTGCGTCAGGCGTGAGCCCGAGCCTGATCAGGGCCTTGGCCGGCGGCGTGAATATGCGGTTGGTCACCGGCCGTACGTAGCGGTTGAGCATGGCGTCCGTTCGAGTGTTCGGCTTTGCAGGGTACGGGCGGGCGCCATGGTAGCGGCGAGATTCCCGGCGTGTTCGCCCTTCCCCCTTGTGCAGTAGCGTCTACAGGGCAGAAGGTTGCGTACACGACCTTTCCATAACGCCGGAGCACCCGGCGCCGCCGGGTCCTCCGGAGCTCTCGAGGAGGCGAGCGATGGCGGAACGAACCCCTGCGACGGCCACCGGCACAGGTCCCGTGGCCGAACAGCCCGACGGCGTCCGTAATGTCGTGCTGGTCGGCCATACCGGAGCAGGTAAGACAACACTGGTGGAGGCGCTGCTGGTCGCGACCGGCACGATCCACCGGGCCGGACGTGTCGAGGACGGCACGACGGTCACCGACTTCGATGACGCCGAGCGCCGACAACAACGATCGGTAGGCCTTGCCCTGGCCCCGTTCGTGCACGAAGGCATCAAGGTCAATCTGCTCGACGCGCCGGGTTACGCGGATTTCGTCGGCGACCTGCGAGCCGGTCTCCGTGCCGCGGACTGCGCGCTGTTCGTCGTCTCGACGGCCGAGCCGATGGACGGCACGACCAGGATGCTCTGGCAGGAGTGCGCCGCAGTCGGCATGCCACGGGCCGTCGCGCTGACCAAGCTGGACCATCCGCGATCGGACTACGACGGCACCCTGGCAGCGTGCCAGGACGCGTTCGGCGACAAGGTGCTGCCGTTGTACCTGCCGGTACGCAACGGTTCGGGCGACGTCCACGGCCTGATCGGGATGCTCAGCGGACGGCTGTTCACCTACTCGGACGGCAAGCGGAGCGAATCCGAACCCACCGACGAGCAGCGCTCCGCGCTCGAGGACGCCCGCGGCTCACTCATCGAGGGAGTCATCGAGGAGTCCGAGGACGAGTCGCTGATGGACCGCTACCTGTCGGGCGAGGAGATAGACCAGAAGGTCCTGGTCGACGACCTCGAGACCGCAGTGGCCCATGCCTCATTCCATCCCGTCATTCCGGTCTGCTCCGGCACCGGTGTCGGAACCGCAGAGCTGCTGGAGATCATTACCTCGGCCTTCCCCTCGCCGGCCGAGCACGTCATGCCCGATGTCACGACCGTTGACGGCAAGGCGCGGTCCGATCTCACGTGCGACCCTGACGGCCCACTGCTGGCCGAAGTCGTCAAGACCACGTCGGACCCGTACGTCGGCCGGGTCAGCTTGGTGCGAGTCTTCTCCGGCACGCTCCGGCCGGACATGACCGTGCACGTCTCCGGGCACTTCCTGGCCGACCGCGGCCACGAGCAGCACGACGAAGACGAGAAGATCGGCGGGCTCACCTCACCACTGGGCAAGGCTCACCGCAATATCTCGCACGCTGTCGCCGGCGACATCTGCGCGATCGCCAAGCTGTCCAAGGCGGAGACCGGCGACACGCTCTCATCGAAGGACGAACCGCTGCTCATGCGCACGTGGGAAATGCCCGAGCCGCTGCTGCCGATCGCCATCGTCGCGCACGCCAAGGCCGACGAGGACAAGCTGTCGCACGGCCTGGCGCGGCTGGTGGCCGAGGACCCGACGCTGCGCGTCGAGAACAACCCGGAAACCCACCAGCTGGTGCTGTGGACCATGGGTGAGGCCCACGCGGATGTTCTGCTCGAGCGCCTGCGCACCCGCTACGGCGTAGAGGTCGACCAGGTTCCGCTGCGGGTGCCGCTGCGCGAGACGCTCGCCGGCAAGGCCACCGCCAAGGGCCGGCACGTCAAGCAGACCGGCGGTCACGGCCAATACGCAATCTGCGACATAGAGGTCGAGCCGCTGCCAGAAGGTGGCGGCTTCGAGTTCGTCGACAAGGTCGTCGGCGGAGCCGTGCCGCGGCAGTTCATCCCGTCGGTCGAGAAGGGTGTGCGTGCGCAGATGCAGAAGGGCACCACGCCGGCCGGCTATCCCATGGTCGACATCCGGGTGATGTTGTTCGACGGCAAGGCGCACAGCGTCGACTCGTCCGACATGGCGTTCCAGACCGCGGGCGCGCTGGCACTGCGCGAGGCCGCCGACGCGGCCGGAGTCAACCTGCTGGAGCCCGTCGACGAGGTGGGCATCCTCGTGCCCGACGACTTCGTCGGCAGTGTCATGGGCGACCTGGCCGGCCGGCGCGGCCGCGTGCTGGGCACCGAGCCGGTCGGGACGGGACGCACGATGGTGCGCGCCGAGGTACCGCAGACCGAGATAGTGCGCTACGCGATCGACCTGCGCGCGATGACCCAAGGCACGGGTACGTTCAGCCGGACCTTCGTGCGCTACGAGCCGATGCCGCGAAACCTGGCTGAAAAGGCCATGGCCGCCGAACGCTGATCGCAGTCCCCGGGGTGCTCCGGTTGATCACGTTCAGCAGGCCTAGTGGTGTGGAGACGACGCTCGAGTAGCAGAGCGGAGATATTCCACTCACGCAGCGCGACGTGGCCGCTGAGCCGCGAGCTGGAATGCCTGGTGAAAGCGCTTAACAACGTCTTTCGGGCGGTCGAAGTCCAGCCAGATCACCCGCACGACCTCGTTGCCTAGCCGCCGGAGTTCATCTTCTCGGCGCTTCTCACGCCAGACGACCTCGCCGGGATCCTGACCTTCCGGCACGAACTTGAGGTATTTCTGCTTGCCGTCGAATTCCCCGATCGTGCGCTGCTCACGGAAGTAGAAATCAGACCTCGCCACGAAGATGCCAGCCGGTGTTCGGAACTCGACCTGCAGATCTGGCGGTGGCATGAGGTTGTTCCGGAAGAGGACTCGTAATCGCGATTCGCCCACACTCTCCGATCGGCCGTCCGCGAACTCGATCACCGCGCCCGCATTGCGCGAACCCTGCCAGTCACGCATTTCGTTGAGTCGAAGGAGGGCGGCTTCTTTTGCTGTCGGATCGAGTGCGATCGCCGTGTCCGCGACGCACACAGCCGGCTCGAACTCGACGGTTCGCGCCGTGTCGATGATCGTCCTTGGCACGGACATCACCGGCAGGCCGTCGATCTGCACGACATCACCGGCCTTGATCTCTCCCGCGTGGTGGTGCACGCCTGCCTCTGTGCGTGGCGAGTGCAGATCAGTCCGGCTCACGTGAACGTTGTCGAGATCCAGACCCCAAACGGGGAGGTTGTGCATCACCACCGCTGAGACATGGCTTACGACGGATGGGGCCTGCACGCTGCGCATCACCGCATGGATACGGGCTCGGTGCTTCTGCACGTCGTCCATCGCATCAAGATGGTCACGCTCGACGTACGCGCCACGACGGAGCGAGACCCACTCGCCGCGTTTCAGGAGCCGATCGATGTCGTCGGCCTGATAGCCGGCCTGAATGGCCTGAGAACGCATGACGACGCCGGCCTGCGCATCGGCCAGGGTCTTCAAGATCTCGTACATGACGGACCAGTCTGGCGTCCCGCAGAACGCGATATCGGCTCAGCTATCAATTTGTGGATAGCCGACGGTGCTCACGACCGGGTGTGGACGAGGCCCGCGCACGGCTCACTGGGCGGCCCACTAGGCCGGTCGGCGCAGTACCACCCGCACGCGCCTGGTACGGCACCCACAGGCATGCTGAACGTGATCAACCGGCCGCGGGCCAGTGGGATGTCAGCAGCTCACGGGTCTCTTCCAGCAACTGCGGCATGATCTTGGTCGAGGCGAGGACGGTCATGAAGTTCGCGTCCCCGTTCCACCGCGGCACGACGTGCTGATGCAGGTGACCGGACAGCGAGCCGCCGGCGACGCCGCCGAGGTTGAGGCCGATGTTGAACCCGTCGGGTCGGGACGCCGATTTGATGGCCCGTACCGCATCGCTCGTGACGGCCGACAGCTCGGCCGATTCATCCGCCGTCAGCTCCTCGAGCTCGCCGACGTGCCGGTACACCACGACCATCAGGTGCCCTGGGTTGTACGGGTGCAGGTTGAGCACCGCGTAGGTGTGTTCACCTCGGGCCAGAACATGCCCTTCGGCGTCGGCGAGGTCCGGAATCTGGCACAGCGGGCATCGGTCGCCATCGGCCCGCCCGGTACCCGGCTCGCCCTTGATGTACGCCATCCGGTACGGCGTCCAGAGGCGTTGCAGCTCGTCCACCCAGGTAGCGCTCACACCTGGATCCGGCGCTCGATCGCGTCCGTGATCTCGGCGACGGCCTCGTCGATCGGCACGCCGTTCTTCTGCGACCCGTCCCGATACCGGAACGACACCGCGTTCTTGGCGCGATCGTCGTCGCCGGCGATCAGCATGTACGGGATCTTCTGCTTCTGCGCGTTCCGGATCTTCTTCTGCATCCGGTCGTCGCCGGCGTCGACCTCGACGCGGACGCCTCGCGCGCGCAACCCGGCCGCTACGTCCTGCAGGTACGGCACGTGTTCGTCCGTGATCGGGATGCCCACCACCTGGACCGGCGCCAGCCACGGCGGGAATGCTCCCGCGTAGTGCTCGGTCAGGATGCCGAAGAACCGCTCGATGGAACCGAACAGGGCACGATGGATCATATAGGGGCGCTTGCGGGTTCCGTCGGCGTCCTGGTACTCCAGGTCGAACCGCGGCGGGAGCTGGAAGTCGACCTGCAACGTGGACAGCTGCCAGGACCGGCCAATGGCGTCACGGACGTGCACGTCGATCTTCGGTGCATAGAACGTGCCTTCACCCTCGCCGATGCGGTACGGCAGCCCGGCCCTGCGCAGCGCCTCCTCGAGCGCGGCTTCGGCGGTGTTCCACTCCTCGAGTGTTCCTACGTACTTGTCCGGCCGCGTCGACAGCTCGGCCTCGAACTCGGTCAGCCCGTAGTCGCGCAGCAGTCCCAGCACGAACTCCAGCAGGCTGGCGAGCTCGTCCTGGAGCTGCTCAGGGGTGCAGTAGATGTGCGCGTCGTCCTGGGTGAACCCGCGCACCCGGGTCAGCCCGTGCACGACGCCGGACTTCTCGTAGCGATACACCGAACCGAACTCGAACAGCCGCAGCGGCAGCTCACGGTACGACCGCCCGCGCGAGGCGAAGATCAGGTTGTGCATCGGGCAGTTCATCGGCTTGAGGTAGTAGTCCTGCCCCGGCTTGCGCACGCCGCCCTCGTCGTCGAGCTCCGCGTCGAGGTGCATCGGCGGGAACATCCCCTCGGAGTACCAGTCCAGATGCCCGGACGTCTCGAACAGCGCCGACTTGGTGATGTGCGGGCTGTAGACGAACTGATAGCCGGCTTCGTCGTGGCGGCGCCGCGAATAGTCCTCCATCACCCGGCGGACTATGCCGCCCTTCGGGTGGAACACCGCCAGACCCGAGCCGATCTCCTCCGGGAAACTGAACAGGTCGAGTTCGGCCCCGAGTTTGCGGTGGTCGCGGCGCTCCGCTTCGGCGAGGCGGTCGAGGTACTCCTGCTGGGCTTGCCTGGACTCCCAGGCGGTGCCATAAATGCGCTGCAACTGCGCGTTCTTCTCATCGCCCCGCCAGTACGCGCCGGCCACCCGCATCAGCTTGAACGCCGGAATGTGTCGGGTGGTCGGCAGGTGCGGGCCGCGGCACAGGTCCTTCCAGGCCAGCTCGCCGTTGCGCCGGACGTTGTCGTAGATGGTCAGCTCGCCGCCACCGACCTCGACCGACGCGTCCTCCCCCGCCGAGCCGCCTTTGAGGCCGATGAGCTCGAGCTTGTACGGCTCGCCGGCGAGCTCCGCACGGGCCGCTTCCTCGGCGACGGGACGCCGGGCGAAGGACTGGCCGTCCTTGACGATCCGCTGCATGCGCTTTTCGATCTGTTTCAGATCGTCCGGGTTGAACGGCTCGGCGACTTCGAAGTCGTAGTAGAACCCGTTCTCGATCGGCGGGCCGATCCCCAGCTTGGCCTCCGGGAACAGTTCCTGGACGGCCTGCGCCATCACGTGCGCGGTCGAATGCCGCAAGATGGCTCGCCCGTCCTCGGAACCGATCTCGACCGGCTCGACCGTGTCACCGTCCGCCAGCGCACGGGTGAGGTCGACCAGCTCGTCCCCGACACGTGCGGCGATCACGTCGGGCCGGTCCTCGAACAGATCCGCGGCCGTGGTGCCCGCACCGACCTGTCGCTCGTCTCCGGCGACGACGATGCGGATCTGTTCGGACACGACTGCACTCCTTGGACGAGTTGGTGTATGCGGACGTCGACCTCGACGGATCGACCCCGCCGATGGTACCTGGGCCGCGTCCAGCGATCAGCGGCTGCGGGCCGCCAGTGCGCTCAACCCGCACAGAATCCCCCAACCGGCCGCGACGGCGACCGCCTTGGTCCGCTCGGGTCCCCGCAGCATGGCGGAGAAGAGCACGGTGTCGGAAGCGTCGCAACCCACCCGGATCGCTATCGCGGTACGAAGCCCGCTACCGGCGGGCGCGAAGGCCATCACCAGGCCGGAGACGAGATCGCGCCCGGCCACCGCGCGGGCAGTGGTGGCGAGCGCCATGCCGGGTTCGCCAGTGGCCAGGCCGGTGGGCCGGAGGAACAAAGCGGGCCGGAGCAGGACGGATGCGCCGTAGGCCGCGGTGGCGAGCCCGAGAGCGCGGGGCATCCAGGTCAGGTTCATGTCTTGAGTTCCTTTCGTTGTTCTGCGGCGGAGGTGATCTTTCGAGCCATGCCGCCGAAGATCAGGCTGTGAAACGGCGTGACGGCCTTCCAGTACAGGTGGCCGGCCAGCCCTCGCGGCTCGAAGATCGCACGCTGCCGGTATACCGATCCCCCGGCGGGATCGGGCCGCACGGTCAGCTGCAGCCAGGCCCGGCCGGGAACCCGCATCTCGGCCCGCAGCAGGAGCAGGTGTGGGCGCTCGAGTCGCTCGACTCGCCACCAGTCGAGTGCCTCACCGGTACGTAACCGATGAGGGTGCCGACGCCCGCGACGAAGCCCGACACCACCGGCAAGCCGGTCGATCCAGCCGCGTACCGACCAGGCCAGCGGCCACGAATACCAGCCCTGTTCTCCCCCGATCGACTCCACCACGTCCCACAGTTGGTTCGCGTCGGCCGTCGCATGCCGCTCGCGTTCGTCCTCGTAGCGGGTGCCTCCCGACCATTCCGGGTCGGTCGGCAGCGGGTCGGACGGCGCGCCGCCGAGGGCGGCATCGGACCACCGAGTCGGCACCTCGGCGCTGCGGGTCCGGGCCAGGGCCAGCTCGATCGACCTGTCGTACGGCGTCAACCCGCCCTCCGGGGCGGCGATGTAGCGGTTGATGTCGTCGTTGGCACACACCATCTCGTGTACCAGCGACTCGATCAGGGGAACCGCGATGCTGCGCGGCACCGGCGTGACCAGGTTCACCCACTGCGCCGACAGCCATGGAGTGAGTACGGGTACCGGCACGACCAGCCTGCGGGGCAGCCCGGCCACGCGGGCGTACCTGCGCATCATCTGGACGTAGGACAGCACCTCGGGACCGCCGATGTCGAAGGCTCGGCTGATCTCGCCAGGCAGGTCGGCAGCCCTGGTCAAGTAGTGGACCACATCACGCACTGCGATCGGCTGGACCCGGTTGTTCACCCATCGAGGGGTGACCATTGCGGGCAGCCGCTCGGTGAGGTACCGCAGCATCTCGAAACTGGCCGATCCAGACCCGATGATGACGGCCGCCTTCAGCACGATGGTCGGTACACCGGACGCGAGCAGGATGTCGCCGACCTCCGCTCGGGACGCCAGGTGGGCGGACAGACGTTCCCCGCCGGGCGTCAGGCCGCCGAGGTAGACGATCCGGCTGACGCCGGCGTCGCGAGCCTGCGTCGCCACGGTGCTCGCCGCAGCCCGGTCGAGCCGCACGAAGTCGCGCCGGTGCAGCGAGTGGATCAGGTAGTAGGCAACGTCCTGCCCGGCAAGCGCCGCGGCGACACTGGCCGGATCACTGACATCCCCCGTGACGATCTCTACCTGATCGCGCCACGGTACGTCGATGAGCTTGGCCGGATCCCTTGCCACAGCCCGCACTGTGTGACCCGCGCGGACCAGTTCGGGCACGAGACGGCCACCGATGTACCCGGTCGCGCCGAACACCACACACCGCATCGCGTCAACCTCCCCCGTCATCGGCGCGCTAGTCACGGTTCGATGCCGACGACTCCGGCCAGCCGGCGCCACACGCCGCGCACCTCACCCTCATCGTGCCGCGTCCACGGCAGCCGGTGGGGTGAACGCGTCCGGCGGTCGTGCCACAGCTTGCCGGACGCCGGCGGCGGCACAACCGCTGCCAACCACACCGCGGTGTCGGCTCCCTGCTCGGCATCCCTGAGCGCCGGCCGCATGACGCGGTGGAAGCCGGGTAGCGACGAGGCCACTCCGGCGGTGTCCGCCCAACCCGGATGCATCGCGTGCACGGCGATCCCCTCGCTGCGCCACCGGTGATCCAGCAGCGGCAGCAGGGCTACCTGGACCCGCTTGGTCCGGGCGTACGCGGTGCTTCCGCGGTACTGACCGGAGCGGTACTCGAGATCATCGGTAGGCAGTCCCTGCGTGTACATCCCGCCCGAGCTCACCCAGATCACCCGGCTGCGGCCCGCAGCGGCCAGCGTGGGCCGCAACGATTCGGTGAGCAGCAGCGGCCCGAGCACGTGGGTGGCGAGGGTGAGTTCGTGCCCCTGGGCACTGGTCTGCCGAGTGGCCGGCAGCACGCCGGCGTTGTGAACCAGCACATCCAGCCGGGATTGAGCGGCAGCGAACTCGGCCGCGAACCGCGCCACGTCGTCGAGATCGGACACGTCGCACCGCCAGACGGTCAGGTCGGCATCACCGAATTCGGCGTCGATTTCGTCCCTGGCCCGACGTCCCTTCTCCACGTTACGGACGACCAGATGAACTCGCGCGCCCAGCCGAGCCAGACCGGCAGCCGTGGCCTTGCCGAGCCCCGCATTGGCGCCGGTCACCAGGGCCACCTTGCCCGCCATCGCGCCCGGCGGCGGGTCCGGCGGCCAGCCCGGTAGCCGGCTGCGGGCCTCGTACCCCAAGCGCGTGTAGCCGCCGACGACGCTGAAATCGAGTAACGAGTCGATCACCCGGCCGACCGGCCGGCCTGCGTTCGTACCCCGTTGCGCGGTCCCCGGTGCCGCGTTCCCGGCCACCTCGATCGGCCCCATCTCGGCTCGTCGCATCGGCGTGCCCTCCATTCAGTATCCCTGAGCGGCTGTTCAACCGCCGGACTTGTATTTAGTACTAAATTGAGTCTACCATCAACGCACAGCAGGTGCACGGACGCCAAAACGGGGAGTTGACCAGTCATGATTTATCGATCCACGGCACCCGGGGCGACCCGGTGAGCCGCCCCACAACCGCGGTGATAGGCGCCGGTGTGGCCGGGCTGACCGCGGCCTACCTGCTCCAGCGTCGATACGACGTCACGCTCTTCGAAGCCGAGCCTCGTCTTGGCGGCCATGCGCACACCCATGAGGTGCCGTCACAGTCAGGCGGTACGGTCGCCGTCGATTCCGGGTTCATCGTCCACAACGAGCGCACCTACCCGAACCTGATCCGGCTGTTCGGCGAGCTCGGGGTGAAGACGCAGGACAGCGACATGTCGATGAGCGTGCGGTGCCTGGGGTGCGGCCTCGAGTACGCCGGCGGCAAGCGGCTGGCGGGCCTACTCCCCCGGCTGGACCACCTGCGCCGGATGGACTACCTCCGGATGCTCGGCGAGGTCACCCGATTCCAACGGCGGGCCCGCCGGTTCCTCGAGCAGGACGGTCCCGACCAGGTCACCTTCGGCGCGTTCCTGCGCGCGGGTGCGCACTCGCAGTACTTCATCGAGCACTTCGCCGTCCCGCTGGTCTCGGCCGTCTGGTCGGCCGGCGAACGGGTGAGTCTGCGTTACCCGGCGCGATACCTGTTCGAGTTCCTGAGCAACCACGGGATGCTGTCGACCGGCGGAACGGTCCGCTGGAAGACCGTTGTCGGCGGATCCCGCAGCTACGTCGAACGCGCCGCCAAGAACCTCAACGCGGTCCATGCCGGAACGCCGGTACTGGGGGTGACCCGGCACGCGACTGGAGTGGAGATCCGCGATCGGGCCGGCGAGACACATTGGGCGGATCGCGTCGTCATAGCCACCCACGCCGACCAGGCGCTCGCCTTGCTCGACGACCCCACCCGAGCCGAACGGGACACCCTCGGCGCGTTCACCTACTCACGCAACGAGACCTGGCTGCACAACGATGCGTCTGCGCTGCCCCGCCAGCCGCGCGCCCGGGCGTCGTGGAACTACCTCAAGACCACGTGCGGCGGCGAAGCCGACGGGGTGGGCATCACGTACCACATGAACCGGCTGATGCGGGTGCCGACTCCGGACGACTACCTGGTCACTCTCAACCCGGCCGGTCGCGTGGACCCCGACCGGGTCATCGCCATGATGATCTACGAGCACCCGGTCTACACACCCGAGTCGCTCGCCGCCCAACGTCGGCTGCCGGACCTCAACGGGCCGCGCACGGCCTTCGCCGGTGCCTATCACGGTTGGGGATTCCACGAAGACGGGTGCGCGTCCGGTGTCCGCGCGGCAGCGTCGTTCGGAGCCGGCTGGTGACTACAACCCCGGCCATCTACGACGCCCGGCTCACCCACGTCCGGCGGGATGCACTGCGCCGCACCTTCTCGCACCAGGTCTACCTGTGGCTGGTCGACCTGTCGGACTTGCCGCGACTGCCCTGGTGGCTGCGACCGCTGGCCGGCTTCCGGGCTCGCGATCACCTGGGCTCCCCTGACCGGTCGATCCGGGAGAACCTCGATGCCTGGCTGCGCCTACACGGCATCGACCTGGCCGGTGGCCGGGTGGTCATGCTGACCAATGCCCGGGTGCTCGGCTATGTGTTCAACCCACTGACCGTCTACTGGTGCCACACACCCGACGGAGAGCTGTCCTGCGTGGTCGCCGAGGTCCACAACACCCATGGCGAGCGGCACTGCTACCTCCTGCAACCGGACGGTAAGGGGCGCGCCGAGACCGACAAGGCGTTCTACGTCTCGCCCTTCCTGCCGCTCGACGGGCGTTACCGCATGCGCCTGCCCAAGCCCGAGGACAAGCTCTCGCTGACCATCTCGCTGGTCCGGCACGAACAGCCGGAGTTCGTCGCCACCGTCGTCGGAACGGCGCACGCCGCCGACACCGCGGGCATCGTTCGAACCGCGGCGCGCCGGCCGCTGATGCCCCAGCGAGTCAGCGCGCTGATCCGGCGCCACGGGCTGGCTCTCTGGCTACGCCGCGTACCGATCGTTCCGCATACCCCACACGTCCACCAGGAGGGAGTCCGGTGACACTGCTACCCGCTCAACGCCACAGCACCACGTCCTGGCCCGAGCTCGCCGTACCGCCGCGATCAGCGCTGCGAGCCCGCCTCGCCGAGCGGCTGTTCCGGCATGCCGTGCGCCGGCTGGATCTGACCGTCGAGTTCCCGGACGGAGAACGCCTCGGCGGTGGTGGTTCCGGTGCTCCCGTGTTGCGACTGGAACGACCGAACGCGTTCTTCTGCCGGTTGGGAGTAGAAGGAAGCATCGGGTTCGCTGAGGCCTACCTCGCCGGGGACTGGATCGCCGATTCCGACCTGGCCGATGTCCTGACCCCGTTCGCCGAAAGCGTCGCGACTCTAGTCCCGCGGCCGCTACAGGCGCTGCGCCGCTGGGTCGACGCCGCACGCCCCGCATCCGAGGACAACACGGCGGGTAACGCGAGGTCCAACATCAGCCGGCATTACGACCTGTCCAACGACCTGTTCGCGGCGTTCCTCGACGAGTCCATGACCTACTCGTCGGCCTGGTTCGGGCCGGGCGACGACCTCAATGCCGCCCAACTGCGCAAGATCGACGGCATCCTGGACCTGGCCGGCGTCGGCCCCGGCAGCCGGTTGCTCGAGATCGGCACCGGCTGGGGCACGCTGGCCATCCACGCTGCGCAGCGTGGCGCCCACGTCACAACCCTGACCCTTTCCGCCGAGCAGCGAACCATGGCCCGGCAACGGATCATCGAGGCGGGCGTCGATGACCGGGTCCGTGTGCTGCTGCAGGACTATCGCGACGCCACCGGGCAGTACGACGCAGTGGTAGCGGTGGAGATGATCGAAGCCGTCGGCGCCGACTATTGGCCGGTGTTCTTCGCCACCCTCGACCAGCGCCTCGTTCCGGGTGGCCGGATCGCCCTACAGGCGATCACCATGCCGCACGACCGGCTCCAGGCCACGCTGCGGTCATACACCTGGGTGCACAAGTACATCTTCCCGGGCGGCCAACTACTTTCCACCGACGCGATAGGCGATCAAGTCCGCAGGCACACCGGTCTGCAGATCACCGTAAGCCGATCCCTCGGGCCGCACTACGCCCGAACATTGGCCATGTGGCGCGACCGGTTCAGACTGGCCGAGGCAGACGTCGCTGCGCTCGGCTTCGACGACACGTTCCGCCGCATGTGGGAGTTCTATCTCGGCTATTCCGAGGCGGGTTTCCGGTCCGGGTATCTCGACGTCTGGCAGGTCCAGCTCAGCAAGCCGCAATGCTGAATGCGACTATCGCCCCTCGTCAGGACTGGTCAGGGACACGCTGGGCCGGCTCGTTCCTCCGGTCGAGCCGATCGTCCGGACCTTCTGGACGGGCGGGCTCTTCGGCGTGAGCCGGTGCCTCGCCCTCGAGCTCGGCCACCTTACGTCGCAGGCTCCGCACCTCGCGACGGCGAGTCCGCACCCGCCGGGTTCCAGCGATCATGGCTGCTACGGCAGCCAGCAAGGCCAATCCGGCGATCAGACCGGCCACGAACACCATCCCGAGGGTCGTGTCGACAGTCATGTTGAACACGTCGAATTCCACGGGTTCGGCTCCTGCGACAAGCACTGCGACGGCCAACACGACGGCCACGGCGAACAGGACCAGAGCAACAACGAGCATGATCATGACGGTTTCCTCCGCCCAGCTCCAACCGGCAAGACTTTCGCGTCTTGACGGAATTGCTCGATTGACATTCCCGCGAAGAACCCCGCTAAACATTCATGCCGGCGGGTGAGGACGCTGACGCCACAGCGCCGCCGTGACCCGTAGAGCTGGATTATGTCCGCAACACGGTGGGCGATACTGGGATCGAACCAGTGACCTCCTCGGTGTGAACGAGGCGCTCTCCCGCTGAGCTAATCGCCCGGGTGCGCCAGAACAGTACCGCATCTCACGCGTCAGGACCCAACCGAATTGGCCGTAGTGAGGCCGGCTCCGCGACGTGCTCGACCGGGTTCTGAGGCCTGGCAATCACCGAACCGGGGTGGCCCGGTGAGCCAGTCGAGTCGCCCTGGCGCTGGGACCTCCACGAGCGGGCTACACGCCGCTGCCGTCGTGAGCGTCATTGCGCTCGCCGCCACTGCCGCTGTCGCTTATCTGACATTGCGTCACGAAATGCTCGACGAGCCGGTCCGCCACACGGCCGTAGGGAGGCGGGCATCCGTGACTGAGTAGGCCGTACGTACGAGGGCGCGGCACCTAATTGCGGCTGGGCTCACATCCCACCGTAAAGGGCAAAAGCCGCAGGTCAGGACGATACCCAGTGACGCCCGTCACTGAATTGTGTAGGTAGTTACTTGTGGGTTTACCTTTGAGTCTCGGGCGATCAGATA
>DATHUM010000372.1:0-1964 GCA_035462225.1 Jiangellaceae bacterium
AGGCCCACCGTCTCCCCCGAGATGAGTTCCTCCATTGCCGCGAACGATTCCAAGTAACCGCACTCGTCCAGTTCAGGCGCGTCGACCTGCGGTAACCGGACTCGTTCAGTGGAACCGCCAGGGAGCTCGACGTCGAACGTATCGCCGTCCACCACGTGCAGGACGACGGCTTGTTCACCGTCCATCGCCGCGCCGCCGGTTTCGGCCCTGCCCTCCCGACCACCGGTCGCGCAACCGGCTAGCAGGCACACGATCGCCACGACGGCGATCATGAGTCGGCGAGCACGCACCGGCCCATTGCTCATCGGGGCCCAGTGTTCACTACATGCTGTGGCCATGCAGAGTGTTCGAGACTGCCGGCGGCCACGCCCTTCCCTGAGCAACGCGAGGGATCGTCACCCACCGTCCGATCCCAACCGGCCTGCCGCAGGCACCGACGCCTGAAATGCATCGGCGGTGACGTCTCCAGCGATCTCTACGAAGTCGGGGCCGAAGGCCAGCGGCTCGACGATCTTCAGCACAAGGCAGAAGCGGCCCTTCAAGCCGTAGGCCTTGAGCAGCTTTCGATGATGCGAGGCCAGGAAGCGGGCCGCGGCCAGATTGGACCGGGCGGTCTGGCCGGCCAGGACGAACACCGGGTTCGGCGTAACCGGCACGTACGCCTTTGCGAGTGCGACGTACTCGGCCCGTTCCGACGCAGCCGGGTACACGGTAGTGCCGACCCGGAGCGTGGGCATGCCATCTGCCGCCTCGCCCGGTTCGGACCCGACACCCGGGAGGATCGAGCGCAGGTGCGCGTGGGTCCGAGGGTTCGCCGCTGGGCCGCCGACGCAGAACTCGGTCAGCCGGCCGATCCCGTGCAGTTCTCCGTCACCGCTCACGATCTCGGCGGTGCGCCCGCATTCACGGATGATCGTGCCGAGTTCGACCAGGGCCGCGGTATCGCGCCGGTGAACGCTTGCGGCCTGCGGCGACGAGAAGTGCCGAGGCGTAACGAGAATGCAGGTGGCGCCCGGCGTGACCCCGAAGAAAGTCCGCTTGCGGGCCAGCCTCCGGTAGCGCAGCAACCACTGACCTACCCAGGCTGCGGAGGCGGCAACGACGCTCGAGAGCAGGCTGAGGAGCAACTCATTCACCGCTGCCGCCCCGGAACCGCTGGCTCATGGCCGTGATCTTCCCACGATAAGCGTCGTCGAGCGCCTACGGCTGACCTCGGCGGCCAAGAGATCAAAAGGCTACGGCACGACCTCGGAGAGTTCAGCCGCTCGCGAAGAGCATTGGGCCGCAGCACCATCGGTAAGCAAAGATGAGACCTGCGCACTGCTCATAACGGACGCGGGGGTTCGGTGGCCACCAGACCAGTACTGCTCAGCGTGGACGACGACGCGGCGGTCAGCCGTGCCCTCGCTCGTGACCTGCGGCGCCGCTACGGCGAAACGAACCGCGTGGTTCGGGCCGAGAACGGCCCGGACGCGCTGGAAGCACTCCGCGAGCTCACCGTCAGGGGCGAGCAGACCGCAGTGCTGCTTGCCGACCAGCGGATGCCCGGGATGTCCGGCGTCGAGTTCCTCGAGCGGGCCATGGACCTGG
The DNA here is from genome assembly GCA_035462225.1 of Jiangellaceae bacterium. Taxonomy (GTDB): domain Bacteria; phylum Actinomycetota; class Actinomycetes; order Jiangellales; family Jiangellaceae; genus JASLBX01. The sequence continues at coordinate 1,591 of DATHUM010000372.1, forward strand.
TTCCCAAGGCCAAGCGCGTGCTGCTGACCGCCTACGCCGACACCCAGGCTGCCATCCGGGCCATCAACGAGGTCGACCTCGACCACTACCTGCTCAAACCCTGGGACCCGCCGGAAGAGCATCTCTACCCGGTCCTCGACGAGCTGCTCGAGGAGTGGGCCAGCGACGCGCGGCCCACGTTCGAAGGCGTCACCCTGCTCGGCCACCAGTGGGCGGCTGAGACACAGCAGCTGCGGGAGTTCCTGGCCAGCAACCAGGTGCCTTATCGTCACCTGCACGGGGACGATGCCGTCGCAGTCCAGCGAGCGGCCCGCCTCAACAACGACTCGCAGCCCGCCGTTGTGATGCCGGACGGCGTCGTACTCAGCCGGCCG
>DATHUM010000373.1:0-4337 GCA_035462225.1 Jiangellaceae bacterium
CGCGGCATCACCGCGAACGTCGTCGCGCCCGGCCTGGTCCTGGACACCGAGTTCTTCCGCGGCCGGCTCGGCGATGCCGGCATAAAGCAGCGGGTCCACGCTACCCGCAACAAGCGCGCCGGCCGCGTGGATGACGTCGCCGCCACGTCCGCTTTCTCGCCTCGGCGGAGGCCGGGCACATCACCGGTCAGGTCATCCATCTCAACGGCGGCGCCTACCTCGGCCGGTGACCTGACGCCGGCGCGACAAACGGGTTGCAGGTGGAGCGAAAGTCGATGGGGTTCGGAATGTCGGGTTCCAGATCGGCCGAACATGGCCCTCGATCACGTACTGCGGGAACATGTCGAGGACCAGGCCCCCCGCAGTCCTCGGTCCGGTAGTCCCAGCTGGGCCGCTGGGCCGGCTCGAGGTGTCCCTCGAACACCCAGTAGCCGAAGTCGCACCGGCTGGACAACACCCGGCCGAAGAACCCGCTGCGCAGTAGTGCACTGCTGGTCGCCCGAGCAAGGGTGTTAGGCGGTATGGGGGAAGAGGGTGCTTTCGCGGCGCACTACCTCGCCAGGGATGGAGACCTCGCCGGTCGCCTCGCCGAGAGCCAGGGCCACCGCCTGTTCGCCGAGTTCGCTGAGAGGCAACCGGACGGTGGTCAGGCCCGGCACCGAGTCTCGCAGCGTGGGTATGTCGTCGAAACCGGCCACCTGGACGTCGTCCGGCACCCGCAGCCCGGCATCGCGGAACGCGGCGATCGCGCCGATGGCCATGACGTCGTTCACGGCGAACACACATAGGGGCCGGCGGGCACCGGGAGAGATGCCGAGGTCGCCGGCGAGCCGCCGCCCCGCGTCGAACCCGCCATCGAACGCGAGCACGGTTTCGCGCTCGACCTGCGGGTCGCGGCCGGTGTTGGCCAGGAGCACCTGCCGGTCGTGCTGCCGGGCCGCGATCTGCACTCCGCGCGCGATCGAGGAGAAGTACGGGTCTGCGATGTCGTGTACGACCAACCCGATCAGCCGGGTCGCCGACCTGGCCAAGGCCTGTGCATAGGCGTTCGCGACGTAGCCGAGGTCCTGCGCCGCCTGCCGAACCCGCTCGCTGACGTCCGGCCGGGGGGTTCGCGCCGAACCGTTGAGCACGCGGGACGCCGTGGCGAGCGACACCCCGGCCCGATCGGCGACGTCATGCAGCGTGACGGCTGCCACTTCTCACCTCGATGTGTCCGGGACCTGCGTGGTCATTGTGTCGCACCGGCTAGCCTCTTGGCCCAGATGCTTGACGTGACATTCTTGATCATTGCCGGGAGCGCGGTGCTCGTCGGCGCCGCCGTCCAGACCGGCGTCGGGCTCGGTCTCGGCCTGGTGGCCGCTCCGGTCGTCAGTCTGCTGGATCCCACCCTGATGCCGGGCTCGGTACTGATCACGACGGCCTTGCTTCCGGTCCTTACCCTCAGCGCGGAGTGGCGGCACATCGATCTGCGCGGCATGTCGTGGGCCTTGGCCGGCCGGTTGGTCGGTACCGGGGCCGGTGTGTGGGTGGTGGCCACCCTCGCGCCGCGGTCGCTCGCGATTCTGGTGGGAGCCATGGTCCTGGTCGCCGTCGTGCTGACGGCGACCGCCGTCCGGGTGCGGCCGACGCCGGGGACGTTGAGTTTCGCCGGGTTGATCTCGGGCGTGTCCGGCACGGCGACCTCGATCGGCGGGCCTCCGATCGCCCTGGTATACCAGCACGACCCCGGGCCGCGGGTCCGCTCGACCCTCGGCGCGTATTTCCTGGTGGGTGTCGTGGTCTCACTGGCCGCCCTGGGGCTCGCCGGCCAGCTCGACTCGCGCGACGTGGCCGCGGGCGCGGTGCTGCTGCCGTTCGTACTCGCCGGCTTCCTGCTGGCCAGGCCCCTTCGCGGGGTCGTCGACGGCCATGTCCTGCGGGCCGCGCTGCTAGTAGTGGTGACCGTTTCAGGTGTCGTGCTGATCGTGCAGTCGCTGCTGAGCGGCGCGTAGCCTGGCCCGGTGGACTTGCGAGCCGAGTTGACGGTAGGCGAGTACCACCTGCGTACCCTGACCCTGGACGACGCGGCACATGTCGTCGAGGCGACGGTTGCCGAGCAAGCCCCGGCAGCATGGGGTCCGCTGCCGGCCGGTCCCTACACGCTCGATGACGCCTTGACCGCGCTGCGGGCATGGGCTCCCGGTTCAGCCGGGCGGGCGTCGATCGGAATCTTCGACGGTGACCGGTTGGTGGGCGCGATCGGACTGATGCCGGACGGACCTTCGAGTGCAGAGCTGGGCTACTGGGTGCGGCCGGAATACCGGGGCCGCGGTATCGCGTGGCGCTGCGTCGCCGCGCTGACCGACTGGGCCCACCGCGCCGTTGCGTTGGACCGGATCTGGCTGGAGATAGAGCCCACCAATGCGGCGTCGAAACGAGTGGCCCAGCGGGCGGGATTCCATCTCGAGGGGCGCCTGGCCAGGCACTGCCGGAGCTGGACGCACGACGATCCGGCGCTGGATTCCTGGCATGACTGCGACATCTGGGTTCATCAAAGCGCGGAGTGACTGTCGGAGCCGGCCGCTACCGTCCCATGTCAGTGTCAGGCTGCAGCTCCACCTGTGATGGGTGGAGGCTCGGTCTGGCCGTCGGGTGACTCCTAGCGTCAGTGTCGGACGGCTGGCCTAACCTCTGGCACATGGACATCATCATGATTCCCGGATTGTGGCTCGACGGATCGTCGTGGGACGAGGTTGTGCCCCACCTGGAGGCGGCGGGACACCACCCGCACGCGCTCACCCTGCCAGGCATGGAGTCGAAAGACGCCGACCGCCGTGGTATCTCGCTGCGCGAGCATGTAGACGCTGTCGTCCGAGTGATCGATTCGGTCGGGGTAGGGGAACGCGTGGTGCTTGTCGCTCACTCCGCCGGGTGTGCGATCGCTCATGCGGCCGTCGACGCGCGGCCTGGGCGCGTTACCCGCGCCATCTACATCGGCGGATTTCCGACGGGTGATGGCCACACCGTCGCCAGCGGGTTCATGGAAGAGGGCGCCGACGTTCCGCTTCCTGACTGGTCAGAGTTCGAGGATGAGGATCTCGTCGACCTTGATGACCGGGCGCGTGCGGCGTTCCGCCAGCGGGCGATTCCGTCGCCGGCGGGCGTCACCCGCAGTCAGCAACAACTGTCGGACGAGCGCCGCTACAACGTACCCGTCACCGCGGTCGCGACCGAGTACACGACCGACATGCTCCGATCGTGGATCGAGCAGGACATGGCACCGGTGCGCGAGTTCTCCAGGATCCGCGAAGTGGAATACGTCGACCTGCCGACGGGCCACTGGCCGCAGTTCACCCGCCCGAAGGATCTGGCACAAGTGATCCTGGTTAGCGTCGAGCGAGCCTGAGTGAATGTCATGCTGAGTGCTTTTGCCGATCTTTCTACTCCGTTGGTGGCCGATGCTTGCGTCCGGAATGACGTGCCACTGCGCGCCGCACCGCCGGGGATCGACCCCGTCGTCCGAGGGCACCGAGTCGCGGGCCGGGTACTGCCCGTTCGTCATTACGGAAGCGTCGACGTGTTCCTGGAGGCCTTCAGCCTGGGCGAACGCGGTGACGTGTTGGTGATCGACAACGGTGGTCGGCTGGACGAGGCGTGCGTTGGGGACCTGGCCGTGCTGGAGGCCGCGTCGGCCGGGTTAGCTGGCCTCGTGGTGTGGGGGCTGCACCGTGACACGCCGGAGCTCGTGGAGATCGGCCTGCCAGTGTTCAGTTACGGCAGCTATCCACCCGGTCCGGTCCGGCTGGACGAGCGGGAACCGGAGGCCCTGGACAGCGCCCGATTCGGGCCGCACCTAGTCGGCGTCGACGATGTCGTCTTCGGCGACGCCGACGGCGTGCTGTTCGTGCCCGCTGAGCGGGTGAAGGAAGTGCTGGTGACGGCCACCCAGATCTGGCAGACCGAGCGAGAACAGGCTCGCAGGATTCGGGCAGGTGAGCCGCTACGTCAGCAGACGTCGTTCAGCGACTTCCTCGCGCGGAGGGCGGCCGATCCGTCCTACACGTTCCGGCAACATCTGCGGCGAATCGGCGGAGCCATCGAGGAGTAGACGTGCAAGATTCGAGTCTGACGTCGAAGATATTCGCGATCGGAGACCACATCCGTTATGTCGCGGTGGCACACGGTCAACAGCTTCAAATGCACGACCGGCCAATCTGACCGATGCCTCGTCGAGCAGACCGACCGGTTCGAGGAGCTTCTGGTGAATCCTGCGCTGCTCCTTCTGACCCGCCAGCGCGGTGATAGCGACTGTGGCGGATTGAACTACCTGATCGTCAGGTATGGACACCTCTTTC
>DATHUM010000374.1:0-10331 GCA_035462225.1 Jiangellaceae bacterium
AACCGGTGTCGCAACAGTCCAGGCTGTCGTCGCAGCAATCCATCGTCGTCACCTCCTCTCGACTCGATCGTCTGGCCGGCATCAGCACGGCGCAGCCGAGGCCACGCAGCACACGGTGCTGCGTGCTCTTGTCAGGCGTGCCCACGCCGTGCGCGTACGCGCCACAGATCTGGCGAAGAGGCCAGCGCGGCAGAGAACCGCCTGCGACGCGAAACGCTCTCCGGCGGCCTCCGTGGCGAGCTCACGCCGCCGTTCGGCGGCAAGTGCTTGGGACAAGTACGGATGCATCGAGGCTCCTTGGAGTATGCGTAGCCTTGTTTCGACGTTCATCTAATCATTGATTCGACGATTGTCAAAACAACGGTTCAGTAGGGTCTGAGCCGTGGAACCGTTTCAGGTACGCCTCACTGTGCGCGGCTACGAGCTCGACCCTCGTGGCCACGTCAACCAGGCGGTATATCTGCAGTACACCGAGCACGCCCGGTGGGCACACCTACGCGCCGCCGGCATCAGCCACGACGCGCTCCACGAGTCCGGCGTTGGTCCGGTCGCGCTCGAGCAGACCGTCCGCTACTTCGCCGAGCTCCGCAGCGACGACGAGATCGACGTGACGAGCGAGTTCCGGTGGGGCACCGGCAAGACGTTCGACTTCGAACACCAGCTTCGGCGCCCGGATGGCACAAGGGTCGCCGAGGTCACCGGCGTCGCCGGCCTGCTCGACCTGAATGCCCGCAGGCTCATCCCGTCGCCGGGCGAGCGGTTCCGCCAGCTCGCCACCGAGCCGGCCGTCCTCAACCTGTAGGGCCTGCGAGGCTCGGTTCGCCGCTGCGGGATGGCGCGTGTCGATCTGCCGTGGCCGGCCGCGGCACGTGGCGGCTCAGCCACGCCATGGCGCGCGTCGCGACCTGCCAGTACAGGACGCCGGCCACCAGGGACGCCAGCAGCGCCGCCACCGGGAAGTCCACCTGCAGCAGCGGGTACACCTGCCAGTGCACCAGATAGATGTAGAGCGAGCTGCTGGCAAGAACGCTCATCACTCGGCCGAGGCCCGCCGGCACCACGACCGTCCCGACCCAGAGCAGCATCAGCAGCCCGACGATCATCACGGCTTCGCGGCCCGGATTGCCGAAGAACCCGGGCACACTCGCCACCACCACGCCGCTGAGCAGCAGCCGCTCACGCACGGTCGAGGCCCGGGCGATCGCCCAGCCAAGGGCGAAGAGCCAGAACGCCGGCTTGGTGTGCGGGATGCCGATGTCGATCAGCTCGAACCGGAACGCCAGCCCCACGGCCACCAGAGCCAGGACGAACCGAAGCGGGTGCCGCCGCTCCATCCGGTCCACCCACGGCACGGCCATCAGCGCGGCCATCATCACCAGGATGTAGACGAGTACCTCGATGAACCAGAAGTGCCACGACGAGGTCCAAGTCGGCGGCCCCACGATCGCGTTGAGCAGCAAAACGTTGGCCAGGCCATACTTGCCGGTCAGCGCGGCGATGGCGGCGATGAACACGACGCTGGGCACGACGACCCGAGCCAGGCTCGCACGTTGGTGGCGCACCCGCTCCGCCCGCGTGGCGGCGGTCAGCTGGAACCGCGCGAAGTTGAAGCCGGCCACCGCCAGCAACACATGGGCGCTGCCGAGCACGGAGAACAGCCCGAGGTGGGCGCCCACGATAAGGACGGTGGCCACGGCCCGCACGGCCACGCCGGTTTCGAGACGCCGGAATCCTCGCCTCGACCGCCGCCGGCCGGACCTCGCCAGTTCGTCGAGTTCGCGGATCGCCATCGTGTGCCAGCCGTCCGGAAGGTGGCCCAGCCGCCGCTCGAGCCGAACCGACATCTCGACGTACGACAGGGAATCACCGCCGAGGCCCACGAAGGAGTCCTCCTCGGTCGCGTCGGGACGGTCCAGCAACTCGGCGTAGAGGTCTCGCACACTCCCGTCTTCGGCAGCGGGCGTCGGACCTGGCCGATCCTTCCTGATCGCAGGGACGAGGGCCCGGTAGTCGGGCTTGCCGGTGGGCAGTCGGGGGACCTCGTCGACCAGGCCGGCGTGGACCGTCCCCCGCGGCAGCCCACACCGGCCGGCCACCAGACGCGCGATCTCATCCGGCGAGATGTGACCGCGCTCGACCGCGATGACCAACTCGTCGTCCGCTGACGTGCAGTAGGCGGTGATGCCCACGTCGGCGAGCAGTTCCTCGACCCGCTGCAGGTCCACCCGAAGCCCTGCGATCTTCGCGAACCGGCTGCGGCGGCCGACTATCTCGTACAGCCCGTCCGGGGCCCGGCGAGCCAGATCACCGGTACGGAGGGCATGGACCGTCCGGCCGGCCGCCAGGTCCTTCGGCGATTCGGCGTAGCCCAGCATGACATTGGGCCCGTGGTAGACGAGCTCTCCGACATCGGGGCCGTGCGCTTCCGGTACCGGCTCGAGCGCGAACGTCCCGCCCGCGATAGGTACGCCGACGGCCTCCGGCCGCGATGCCGCGAGCGACGGCGGCAGGTATGCCATCCGCGCGGTCGCCTCGGTCTGGCCGTACATGACGTAGAAGTCCCAGCCTTGGCTGCGACCCAGCTCGGCGTACCGACGGATGGTCTCCGGCGCCAGCCGTCCGCCGGCCTGGGTGATGTAGCGGAGCCGGGGCAGGCGCATCGTGGCGAACGCCACCCGGTCGAGCAGATCGAACGTGTGCGGCACTCCGGCGAACGTCGTGCCGCCCGCCTCTCGGAACACGTCCCAGAAGCACGCGTCGACTACGGACAAGTCGGTGAGGATCAGCGTCGCGCCGGCGAGCAGGTGGCTGTGCACCACCGACAGGCCGTAGCAGTAGTGCATCGGCAGGCTCGTCACCGCCCGATCCGACGGCCGGATGCCCAGATAGTCCACGATGGCCGCGGCGTTGGCCTGCAGGTTCTCGTAGGAGAGCCGGACCAGCTTGGGCGATCCCGTCGACCCCGACGTGCTCAGCAGCAGCGCGAACTCGGGGTGCAGCTCATGGGCCGGCAGCTCCCGGCGCTCGTCGAGCAGCCCCTCTGTGGGCCGGGCCACGACGTCCAGATCGTAGGTGGCGATCAGCCCGTCGATTGCCGGCGCGTTGTCACCAGCGGCGAGCAGCACGACGTGCCCGCCGCAGAGCGCACCGAGGTACGTGACGAGCGCGTCGATGTTGTTGGCCCCTGGGACGAGCACAAGCCGCCGGTGTGATCCAAGCCGGTGGGCGACGTCGTCGACCCGGTCGGCCAGCTCGCGGTAAGTCAGCCGGCCGTCCGTGGTGATTACTGCGATCCGGTCGCCGTGGTCGCGAAGGCCGGCCACGAGCGGCAGCCGGGCCGGCGCGCGAATCACGTCGGGCAGAACAGTCACCGGCGCAGTGTAACTGAGGTTAGCCTAACCAAACTATGCCCTGTTGAACTTCACCCGAGTTGATCTCGAAGTGCCTCACCCTTGGCCCGTGCAGAGCCTTCCAGACCGGCTCGGAAGTCGTCGAGGCGGGCGCGAAGTACCTCGTCGCCGGCACCCAGGATGCGGGCCGCGAGCAGGCCGGCGTTGCGGGCGCCCCCCACGGACACGGTGGCCACCGGCACACCGGACGGCATCTGGACGATCGACAGCAGCGAATCCATGCCGTCCAGGTACTTCAGCGGCACCGGCACTCCGATCACCGGCAGCGACGTTACCGACGCCAGCATTCCGGGCAGGTGCGCCGCACCACCCGCGCCGGCGATGAGCACCCGCAACCCGCGGCCCGCGGCGGACGCTCCGTAATCCAGCATCGCCTGCGGCATCCGGTGCGCCGACACCACGCCCACCTCGTGGGACACGCCGAGTTCGTCCAGGACGGCCGCGGCGTCCGACATCACCGGCCAGTCGGAGTCCGACCCCATCACGATGCCGACCAACGGCCGGGTCGATCCGCGGGCCGTCACAAGTTCGGACACCTCACTCATCGATGTCGCCCTTCAGGTAGTCGGCGGCGTGCCAGGCGCGGGCCCGCAGGTCGTCCAGGTCGCTGCCGTAGACGGTGACGTGGCCGAGTTTGCGACCCGGGCGAAACTGCTTGCCGTACCAGTGCACCTTGAGCCAGGGGTCGCGGGCCATCACGTGGCGGTACGCCGGGTAGACGTCCGGCAGATCCCCACCGAGCACGTTGACCATCACCGCGCATTCGGCACGGGCGGCGGGAGAACCCAGCGGCAGATCCAGGACCGCTCGCAGGTGGTTCTCGAACTGGCTGGTCACGGCGCCGTCGATGGTCCAGTGACCCGAGTTGTGCGGCCTCATCGCCAGCTCGTTGACCAGCAGCCGGCCGTCCGTCGTCTCGAACATCTCGACCGCCAGGATGCCGACGACGTCGAGGGACGCGGCGGTGGTCAGCGCGATCCGCTGGGCTTCGGTGGCCCGATCGGTCGGGAGGCCTGGTGCCGGGGCGACGACTTCGATGCACATGCCGTCCTGCTGCACGGACTCGACGATCGGGTAGGCGACGGCCTGGCCGTGTGGAGATCGCGCGACGACGGCCGCCAGCTCTCGAGCGAAATCGACCCGCTCCTCGGCCAGGACCGGCACCCCTGCCTTGAACGGGTCGGCGGCCTCGGCCGGCGACTCGACGAGCCACACGCCCTTGCCGTCGTACCCGCCGCGAGTCGTCTTCAGCACGACCGGCCAGCCGCCGTGCTCGGCCGCGAACGCTGCGACGTCATCGGGTGAATCGACGATGCGGTGCGGCGGGCATGGGACGCCGATATCGGTGAGCTTCGCCCGCATCGCGCCCTTGTCCTGTGCGTACAGCAGGGCCTGCGGGCTCGGGCGCAGCGTCACGCCTGACTCGGCAAGCGCGTGGAGCAGCTCCGGCGGAACCTGCTCGTGGTCGAACGTGACGACGTCGCAGGCCGCGGCGAACCGCCGCAGGTCTTCCAGCGCCTTCTCGTCGGCCACCATCGGGCTGCGGATCACCTTCGCCGCCGAATCCACCGCAGACGCCGCGAGAACGGTGAAGCCGATGCCGAGGTTGATCGCAGCCGGCTGGGTCATCCGGGCCAGCTGACCGCCGCCGACCATGCCGACGACCGGCCAGTCCTTGCCTTGCGTCACAGCCGTCAAGGCTAGCGATAGTTCGGGCATGCCCTACCCTTACGGGGTGCTCGATACCCTGCAGAGCCCACCGCACCGGGCCGATACCCCGGTGCGGAGATTTGTCCGGGGCGCGTTCACGCTCTGGTACCAGTTGCACCTGCTCATCCGCGAGAGCGTGAAGTTCGCGACCGTCGGCAGCTTCGGGTTCGTAGTCGACATCGCGGTGTTCAACGCCCTGCTCTACGGCGGCGGACCACTGAACGACAAGCCGCTGACGGCCAAGACGGTCTCCGTTGTGGTCGCCACGGTCTTCACGTACGCGGGCAACCGGCATTGGACTTTCCGCCACCGGGTGCGGACCAGCGTGGCGCGCGAGTACCCGCTGTTCTTCCTGCTCAACGGCGTCGGGTTGGGCATCGCCCTGGCCTGCCTGGCGACGTCCCGCTACGTCCTGGGATTCTCCGGGCCGCTGGCGGACAACGTCTCGGCCAACGTCGTCGGCCTGCTGCTGGGGACGCTGTTCCGGTTCTGGTCGTACCGCAAGTGGGTCTTTCCGGCACCGCCCACCATCTAGCGGGCTTGTTGGTCACCTGATCGCCAGTTAGTCACCTGATCGTCAACGCATAAATGATCAGGTGACGTCAGCGCTTTGTGAGCAGGGACGGTGCGCGAGTTTCTCATCTGATCGCGTCTCACCAGTTTGGACAGTAAACGATCAGGTGTGGAAGTAGGGCTGCTACCTGCGCCGATCCGCGCAGTTCCTCGTCTGATCTACTTCTCCCCGGCCCCGCGCAGGCGAACGACCACTTGGTTCTCGTGCGGCCGTAGCCGAACCCTGACTGGAGCAACCGGCACTCGCGACGTCTACCTGGTGTTGGGAGGCGATGTGCGGCTAGCCACCTTCTCAATCAACTAGGTGGCTCCAGCGATCTTGAGACAATCCACGCTGTTGGACGGTGTGGATTGTCTCAAGATCACGCAGGAGTAAGACGGGTGCGAGGGCCGGCCCGCAGTACCTGGGACGGCAGCTCACGGCCGACCAGCTTCTCCGCGTAGGCGGCCGCCGCTATCAATGCCTCCAGGTCGACGCCGGTCTCCACGCCCATGTCCTCGAGCATGTGCACGAGTTCTTCGGTGGCGATGTTGCCGGACGCACCGGGCGCGTACGGGCACCCGCCCAGGCCGCCAACGGATGCGTCGAAATCGTCCACACCCAGCTGGAGCGCCGCGTAGACGTTTGCCAACCCGGTACCGCGCGTGTTGTGGAAGTGCAACCCCAAGGGGACGTCCGGATACGCGGACCGGGTCGCCTCGACCAGTTCGACCACCCGCGTCGGCGTGGCCATTCCCGTCGTGTCGCCGTACGCGATGGAGTCCGCGCCCGCCGCGACGGCTACTCGCACGACGTGCAGGACGCGCTCGACCGGGATGTCGCCCTCGTACGGGCAACCCCACGCTGTCGAGACGATCACTTGGAGCGTGCCGCCGGCGTCGTGCGCCATCGAGACGAGCTCGGGCACATCGGCCAACGACTCGTCGGTCGAGCGGTTGATGTTGCGACGGTTGTGCGTGTCCGAAGCGGAGATCACCACCTCGATGTCGGTGAAGCCGGCCGCCAGCGCCCGCTGCATGCCGCGCACATTCGGGACGAGCGCGGAGTACTCCACTTCGGGATTCCTGGTGATCCGAGCCCACACCTCGTCCGCGTCGCCCATCTGCGGGATCGCCTTCGGGTGCACGAACGACACGGCCTCGATCCGGCGCAGGCCGGTCGTGGACAGCGCGTCGATCAGCTCGACCTTGCCGTCGGTGGGTACCGGGTCCTCGTTCTGCAACCCGTCGCGCGGCCCTACTTCGCGCAGGCTTACCCGGCTCGGAAGGTCTGTCATCGTTGTCTCACTCCCCTGGCCAGTCTGGCGTCCTCTTCTCAATGAACGCCGAAACCCCCTCGCGCCTATCCCCGCTGAAGGCGGTTGCACGCCAGCGGGCGTCCTCGACCTCCAGTCCGGCGCGCAGCGGCAGGTCCAGGCCGAGGCGCATCGCCTGCTTGGCATTGCGAACACCGACCGGTGAGTGGCCGGCGATCGTCGCGGCCAGCTGGAGCGCCTCGTCCCGAGCCGATCCGGCCGGAACAAGCCGGTCGGCGAGGCCCAGCCGGTAGGCCTCGGCAGCGTCCAGCCGGCGCGCGGTGAAGATCAGATCGGCCGCCCGCCCCCAACCGAGCCGGCGAGCCAGCAACTGCGTGCCCCCGCCGCCCGGGATCACGCCTACCGACACCTCGGGCAGGCCGAACACCGCCGACTCGTCCGCCACGATGAGGTCGCAGGCTAGCGCGAGCTCGCAGCCGCCGCCGAGGGCGAACCCGTGCACGGCGGCCACCACCGGTACGGCCAGTTCCAGCACGCTCGTGTAGGCCGCCCGGGTGACGGGCCGCTGGCGCTGCAGGTCCTGGTCGCTGAGCGAGTTGCGTTCCTTGAGGTCAGCCCCGACGCAGAACGCCCTCTCGACCGTCGAGGACAGCACCACGGCCCGCACCGCAAGATCCGCTTCGACGGCCGCGGTTGCCGCCGAGATCGACTCCGCCTGCGCCGTCGAGATGGCGTTGAGGGCTTCGGGCCGGTCCAGGACGATCTCGGCGACGTGGGGCGCATCGTCCGGTCGCCGAAGCAGGACGCCGGGATGTGGGCTACTCACCTCCCGGACCTTACCTGGCTAGGCCGCTCGGTCGTTCCGGACGGGCGGGGGCGGCACCGCGGCGGCTCGGAACTCCTCGTGTGGCATGTGGATGCGACCCAGCGACACCGCCTCACGACGGAAGAACAGTGCCAGCGTCCAGTCCAGCACGATGCGAACCTTCCGGTTGAGCGTCGGCATCCGGCTGACGTGGTACGTCCGGTGCATGAACCACGCGAGCCAGCCCTTGAGCTTGATCCCGTAGACCTGCGCGACGCCCTTGTGCAGTCCGAGGCTGGCGACCGAACCGACGTGCTTGTGCGCATAGTCGACCGGCTCGCGACCCTTGAGCACAGCCGCGATGTTGTCACCGAGACGCTTGGCCTGCCGGACGGCGTGCTGAGCACTCGGGCTGGTGGTGGCGCCCGGAACGTCCGAGGTCAGGTCTGGCACCGCAGCGCAGTCGCCCGCGGCCCAGGCGCCGTCCACGCCCTCGACCCGAAGGTCGGGCAGGCAGCGGAGCCGGCCCTTCGCGTCCAGCGGAAGGTCGGTGCTGGCAAGCACCGGGTGGGCCCGCACACCGGCGGTCCAGATCAGGGTGTCGCTGTCGAACTCGGTTCCGTCGTCCAGCACCACATGCCCGCCGATGCAGGAGACCAGTCGGGTGTTGAGCTTGACGTCGATACCGTGCCTGCGAAGTTCGTCGACCGTGTAGCGGCCCATCTCCTCGCCGACCTCCGGCAGGATCCGGTTCGCGGCCTCGACGAGCACCCAGCGCATGTGCTCACGTTCGAGGTACGGGTAGTAGCGCATGGCGTCGGCCGCCATGTCCTGGAGTTCGGCGAGCGCCTCCACACCTGCGTAGCCGCCACCGACCACGACGAAGCTGAGCGCGCGACGGCGGACGTCCTCGTCGGCGGTCGACGCCGCCACGTCGAGGCGGTCGAGGACGTGGTTGCGCATCGCGATGGCCTCCTCGACCTGCTTGAAGCCGATGCCGAAGTCGGCCAGGCCGGGAATCGGCAACGTGCGGGCGATCGAGCCGACCGCCATGACGAGGATGTCGTACGACATGTCGTACGGCTCACCCACATAAGGCTCGATGCGAGCGATGCGCTCAGCGTGACTGATCCTGGTTACCCGGCCGGTGATCACCTGGGAATGCTTGAGGGTGCGCCGCAATGGGACGATCACGTGCCTGGGCTCGAGCGAACCGGCGGCCGCTTCGGGCAGGAACGGCTGGTAGGTCATGTACGAGCGCGGGTCCACGACGGTGATCCGCACGTTGTCGCGCCGCAGTTTCTTCTGCAGGCGCAGGGCCGTGTACATGCCGACGTAGCCGCCGCCCACGATTAGGATGCGCGGCACTCTCTCCTGGGTCATGTATACAGCTTAGCGCGCTTGTGAAAACTTTCACAAGGCGGTATCGCTAGGGCCGTTGGACCCCTGCTGTTGGGGCCCTTTGCAATGCACACCTATGGGAAGCACCCCCGCAGACGAAGCGTGCGATGCTTCGCCGGCAGCCGGTTGCAGCCCCGCGTGCCTGGGGTGGCCGCCTGAGCTTCGTATAGGTGTGCATTGCAGAGGCAGCGTGTGCCTGATTGCGCTTGGCGCTTCCCATAGGTGTGCATTGCAAAGGCAACGGACGGCAACGCCGGAGCCAGGGCGGTGTGCACAGCAACGCGCCTCCCGAGCGATTCTCGGGAGGACGCGCCTACGCCAGGCGGGCGTGCTCCTTGGCCCGGGCGAACACCGACTCGAGCATGCCCTCGGTGAGCTTGCCGGTGAAGGTGTTCTGCTGACTTGGGTGGTAGCAGCCGAGTACCACCAGGTCGCCGATCTTCACCTCTTCGCCGTGGCCGAACCGGGGTCGGGGCCGGGTTACGGCGGCGCCATTGCGCCGAAGCGTTCCGAACGTTGCCTCCCACGCGTACGAACCCAGCGCCACCACCGCACGTACCGAGCTCAGCACCAGCCCGACCTCGCGATCGAGCCAGTGGGCGCAGGCGTCCCTTTCGGCCGGAGTGGGCTTGTTGGCGGGAGGCGCGCACCGCACGGTGGCCACGACCCGCGTACCGGTCAGCACGAGACCGTCGCCCGAGTGCACCGATGCCGCCTGGTTCGCCAGGCCCACCCGGTGCATCGCCGCGAACAGCCAATCCCCGCTGCGATCGCCGGTGAAGATGCGCCCAGTGCGGTTGCCACCGTGCGCTGCCGGCGCCAGCCCGACGACAAGGATGCGCGGCGCCTCGTCACCCCAGCCCGGCACGGGCCGACCCCAGTACGGCTGGGTCTGGAAGGCCCGTCGCTTCCCAGCGGCGGTCTCCTCACGCCAGGACACCAGGCGAGGGCAGGCCCGGCACACGGACGACCGCGCGCTCACCTCGCACAGATCGGCGGCGCCGGCGGCCAGGTCGGACACGTCCGCGGCATTCTGAGCCACCGGCGTCGCCGGCCCGGCAGGGTCGTCCGGCCACCCCGATCCGGGAGGCACCGGGCTGCCGAACATCCCGCCGACGACCGGGTGCGGAAGTCCGCTCCCGGACCTGACGTATTCACTCGCCACGCGGACATTCT
>DATHUM010000375.1:0-23831 GCA_035462225.1 Jiangellaceae bacterium
CGCTGCATCCCGTCGCCATCGAGTTGATCCGCGAGACCGGCCCGATGGGCGTGAGCAGCGCCAACCGCACTGGCCAGCCTGCTGCCCGATCGGGCGCGCAAGCGCGCGAGCAACTCGGTGACGCCGTCGCGGTCTATCTCGACTCGTTTCCCACCGACGACGACACCCCGTCCACGATCGTCGATGTCACAGGCGAGGTGCCGACGGTGCTCCGCGAGGGTGCGATCACGATCGACGAATTGCGCGACGTCGTGCCGGAAACCGTTGCACCGGCAGCCGCCTCCTAGACCGCGATCACCGATGCGTAGTCGCGGGGACCGCTCCGACGACGGTGACGCCGCCACGCTAGGACTAGAGTCTCCGCGTGCGTGAGTACCTGCTGATCTTCTTTGTGGCCGCGGGCACGACGTACCTGCTCGTCGGCGTGGCAGGCAAGATCGCACATCTGGTGGGCGCCGTCCCGCCGACCCGGGACCGCGACGTCCACCGCGAGCCGGTTCCGCGCCTCGGCGGCCTCGCGATGCTGGGCGGACTCGTCGCCGCGTTCCTGGTCGCGAGCGTCTTGCCGTACATGGGCCAGGTGTTCGCCGAGTCCAGCGCTCCTCGCGGGGTGCTGATCGCCGCCATCACCATCTGCCTCGTCGGCGTCGCGGACGACATCTGGAACCTCTCGGCGCTGATGAAGTTGGCCGGCCAACTCCTCGCGGCGGGCCTATTGGTGGTCGAAGGAGTCCAGCTGTTCTGGCTGCCGCTGCCGTCCGGCAGCCCGTTCATCCTCGATTCCCTGCAGGGTGCCGTCCTGACCGTCATGCTCGTGGTGGGGACGGCCAACGCGGTCAATTTCGTCGACGGCCTGGACGGGCTGGCGGCTGGGGTGGTCGGCGTCGGTGCCGCCGCGTTCTTCGCCTACGCCTACGTGCTGACCGTCGAGCAGGGCTTCACCAGGCTCACGATGCCCGCACTGGTGACAGCCGCCCTGTGCGGCATCTGTCTGGGCTTCCTGCCACACAACGTCCACCCGGCACGGATCTTCATGGGCGATTCCGGCGCGTTGCTGCTGGGCCTGCTGCTCGCCACCGGGACGATCACCCTGACCGGCCAGTTCTCCTCACCGGACGTGCAGGAGGACGGCGGGACGTTCCTGTTGACGTTGCTGCCACTGGTCATCCCGGTAGCGGTCATCGCGCTGCCGTTCACCGACCTGGTGCTCGCGGTGTGGCGGCGTACGGGTGCGGGCCGCTCGCCGTTCTCACCGGACAAGCAGCACATCCACCACCGACTGCTGGAACTCGGGCACTCGCACCGCCGGGCGGTGGCCATCATGTGGGTCTGGGCCGCGCTCATCGGGTTCGGCATCGTGCTCACCGCGTTGGTCGGCAAGTGGCAGATCTATCTCGTCATAGCACTCGTGTTGGTCGCCACCGTGCTGATCACGATGGGGCCGCCCACCCACCTTCTGCGACACTCGAAACGATGACCACAGCCACGTCTCAC
Organism: Jiangellaceae bacterium; assembly: GCA_035462225.1. Lineage (GTDB taxonomy): Bacteria > Actinomycetota > Actinomycetes > Jiangellales > Jiangellaceae > JASLBX01. The sequence goes on from DATHUM010000375.1 coordinate 1,495, forward strand.
GTTATCGCCCGACGCTGGACGCTCGGGGCCGGCCTCGCCTGCTCGCTCGCCGGCTGGGCGGCCGCAGGCGCTGACGGGCTTGCCGCTGGGCTGGTCGCGACGGCCATCGTGGTCGCGTTTCTGACCACCGGGCTCATACCGATCCGCATGACCCAAGGGGCGGGCGTGGGTGCCGGGCTCGGGCTGGCTGTGCTGTTGCTCACATACACGCTGCGGTTGGCACTCGCGCTCATGGCACTCGCGCTGATCAGTCAGGCCGGATTCGCCGATACGCGGTGGCTCGGTGTAACGGTCGTAGTTTGCGCGCTCAGCTGGTCCGCGGTGCACGTCGCTCATTCGGTACGCGCATCCCGGCACGAGCCCACCGTCGTTCCCGAACCGTCCGCCCCGCTGTGGACCGACGATGACGACTGACGCAAACTCGCAGGTCAGCGGCGGTTTGGCGAATGCAGGAAGCGAGCCGGTACCCAGTAGACTCGACCGCGCCATGAGCGACGACCCATCGGATGAGTCCAGACAAGAGCAGAACGCCGCGTGGAACGCCGTCAGCCTGATCTTGGCCGGGGTGCTGTTTTGGGGTGGAATAGGGTGGCTCGCCGCGCGTTGGCTGGACAACCAGATCTTCCTCGCCGCCGGGGTCATGCTGGGGGCGGGTGCCGCACTGTACCTCGTCTGGGTCCGATACGGTAGAGCCTGACTTCAGCCCCTTCTGCCTGGTCGGTAATCGTGAGGAAGGACAGCGTTGAGCGCGAGCATGCCCGTCGCCCTGACGGCTGGCGAGACCGAGGAGTTTGAGGCTCCCGGCCCGGCCGAGTTCGAGCTTCCTCCTGCCTTCGAGATCCTCGGGTTCGGCGTCACCAAGCCAATGCTCATCGTTGTCGCCGCAACGCTGCTGATCGGCATCACGCTCTACATCGCGGCTCGCCGGGCCGCCATGGTTCCCGGCAAGGGCCAGTTCTTCGTCGAAGGTGTGTACGGGTTCATCCGCAACGGCATAGCGCCGGACACCATCGGCCGCGAAGGCGCGAAGTACGTCCCGTACCTGTTCACCCTGTTCGTGTTCATCGCGGTGCTGAACATTTCCGGGATCATCCCGTTCGTCCAGTACCCGGCCACGTCGCGGATCGCGATCCCGCTCGGCCTCGCGCTGGTCTCCTGGGTCATCTTCAACTACGTCGGAATCAGACGGCAGGGCTTCGGCGGCTACTTCAAGAACATGATGTTCCCGCCGGGTGTGCCCAAGGCGATCTACCCGCTGCTCGCACCGCTGGAGTTCCTGTCCACGGTGATCATCCGGCCGGTGACGCTCACCTTCCGTCTCACCTTCAACATGTTCGCCGGGCACCTGGTGCTCCTGCTGACCATCCTCGGCGGCGAGTTCCTGCTGTTTCACACCCAAGGCCTCGTCGGCTTCGCGGCCGGCAGCGTGTCTCTGCTGTTCGGCATCGTGCTGACGCTCTTCGAGGGCTTCATCCAGCTGCTGCAGGCATACGTGTTCACTCTTCTCTCCGCCATCTACATCGGCGGAGCGCTGACCCACGAGCACTAGTTCCGACTCAACAGCTCGCGACAACCAACCCACGAAAGGAATGATGATGGAAGGCTCGCTCAACATGGTCGGTATCGGCCTCGCGGCGGTCGGCCCGGGTGTCGGTATCGGTCTGATCTTCGCCGCTTACATCAGCGGCGTCGCCCGTCAGCCGGAGGCCCGCAGCGTTCTGCAGGGCATCGCCATCCTCGGCTTCGCACTGGCCGAGGCGATGTTCATCATCGCCGTCGGTCTCGCCTTCGCCCTCGGCTAGTCGTCCAGTTGGGAACTGTCATGATGACGTTGACCGCGCAGAGCGTCCTGCTCGCTGCGGAAGAACCGAGCCCGCTGCTGCCTCATATGTCCGAGCTCATCATCGGACTGGTGGCGTTCGGGGTTCTGTTCTATTTCCTGCGCAAGTACGTGCTGCCCGTCTTCGAGCGGACGTACGCCGAGCGCACGGCCGCGATCGAGGGCGGCATCAAGCAGGCCGAGCAAGCCCAGGCCGAGGCGCAGCAGGCGCTCGAGGAGTACCGGGCCCAGCTCGCCGACGCCCGGGAGGAGGCGGCCCGGATCCGGTCCGAAGCACAGCGGCAGGGTGCCGAGATCGTGGCTCAGATGCGCGCGGACGCCGAAGAGCAGGCCGAACGCATCATCGCCCGGTCGCAGGCGCAAGTGGCATCCGAACGGGAGCAGGTCGTTCGATCGTTGCGGGCCGAGGTGGGTGCGCTGGCCACCGAGCTGGCGAGTCGGGTCATCGGCGAGTCGCTGGACGACGATGCACGGGCCCAGCGCGTGGTGGAGCGCTTCCTTGCCGACCTCGAGTCGGCGGACGGCGCCACCGCGGCGGCCGCTCCGACGAAGGACGGCGGATCCTGATGGACCTGGCCGAGCAGCTAGCGAATGCGGTAGCGCAGTCGTCCGAACAGGCTGGCGCGACGGGTGACGCGCTTATCGCGGTGGCGGGATTCCTCTCGTCCCGGGCGTCCCTGCGGCGTTCCCTCACCGACGCCGGCCGGTCGGCCGAAAGCCGGGAGTCGCTGGCCCGCGAGCTGTTCGGCGGCAAGATCGACGAGTCGGCGCTGGACGTTCTGGGGTCCGCCGTCGGTGCCCGGTGGGCCCGGACCAGTGAGCTGGTCTCGACCCTGTTCGAGCTCGGCGTACTGGCCCACCTGCTCTCGGCCGAGTCACGCGGTGCTCTCGACGTCGTCGAGGACGAACTTTTCCGGTTCGGGCAGACGGTAGGGAACGAGTCGGGCCTTCGCTCGGCCCTGCTCGACCGCTCGGCACCGGAACAAGCGCGCCGGCAACTGGTCCGGACCCTGCTGGAAGGCAAGGCCCAGCCGGAGACGGTCCGGTTGGCCGAGTACGCCGTGCTGGAGCGGCGCGAGGGTAGCCTGGACAAGGAATTGGACCGAATCATCGAGCTGGCCGCGGCCCGGCGCCGCCGAACCGTGGCGGTCGCCCGGGTGGCCAGACCGCTCAGCGACGAGCACCGCGAGCGGCTGCAACGCGCGCTGTCCGCACAGGCGGGCATGGAGGTCCAGCTCAATGTCGTGGTCGAACCCGACGTGGTCGGCGGCATCAAGGTGGAGATCGGCGACGAGGTCGTCGACGGCACCGTCATTGGCCGTCTCGAGGATGCTCGCCGGCGCCTTGCCGCGAGCCGGTAGAAGCGTGAACACACAACCCAACGAGAAGCAGGAGCAACGATGACGGAGCTGACGATCCGTCCCGAGGAGATCCGCGAGGCCCTGGACAACTTCGTCCAGTCGTACCAGCCCGCGGCGACCGCCCGTGAAGAAGTCGGCACCGTGGTCGAGGCCGGCGACGGCATCGCCCGGGTCGAAGGGCTGCCCTCGGCGATGGCCAGCGAGCTGCTGGAGTTCCAGGACGGCACCCTGGGTATGGCGCTCAACCTCGACGTGCGGGAGATCGGCGTCGTCGTGTTCGGCGAGTACGCGGGGATCGAGGAGGGTCAGACCGTCCGGCGCACCGGCGAGGTGCTCTCCGTGCCCGTCGGAGACAACTTCCTCGGCCGGACGATCAACCCGATGGGCGCTCCGCTTGACGGGCTCGGCGAGATCGAGGCGGAGACCACCCGCGCTTTGGAGCTGCAGGCTCCGTCCGTAGTGCAGCGGCAGGGTGTTTCCGAACCGCTACAGACCGGCATCAAGGCGATCGACTCGATGACGCCTATCGGGCGCGGCCAGCGACAGCTGATCATCGGTGACCGGCAGACCGGCAAGACCACGATCGCCGTCGACACCATCCTCAACCAGCTCGACAACTGGAAGAGCGGCGACAAGACCAAGCAGGTGCGTTGCATCTACGTGGCGACCGGCCAGAAGGGCTCCACGATCGCCGGCGTCCGCCAGCAGTTGGACGAGGCAGGGGCGCTGGAGTACACCACGATCGTCGCCTCGCCGGCGTCGGACCCGGCCGGCTTCAAGTACATCGCCCCGTACACCGGCTCGGCGCTCGGCCAGCACTGGATGTACCAGGGCTACCACGTGCTGATCGTCTTCGACGACCTGACCAAGCAGGCCGAGGCGTACCGCACCATTTCGCTGCTGCTGCGCCGTCCGCCGGGTCGCGAGGCGTTCCCCGGCGACGTGTTCTATCTGCACTCGCGGCTGCTCGAGCGCTGCGCGAAGCTCTCCGATGAGCTCGGTGGCGGCTCGATGACCGGCCTGCCGATCATCGAGACCAACGCCAACGACATCGCGGCCTACATTCCGACCAACGTCATCTCGATCACCGACGGCCAGTGCTTCCTCGAGACCGACCTGTTCAACTCGGGCATCCGCCCGGCCATCAACGTCGGCGTGTCGGTGTCGCGGGTCGGTGGCAACGCGCAGATCAAGGCGATGAAGGACGTATCCGGCACGTTGCGACTCGATCTCGCGCAGTACAACGAGCTGGCGGCGTTCGCGGCCTTCGCCTCGGACCTCGACCCGGCCAGCCGAGCGCAGCTGGACCGCGGTGTACGCATGGTGGAACTGCTCAAGCAGCCGCAGTCCTCGCCGATGCCGGTCGCGCAGCAGGTCGTCTCGATCTGGGCCGGTACCACCGGGCAGCTGGACGAGGTACCGATCGAAGACGTTCGCCGGTTCGAGACCGAGTTCCTCGACTTCATGCGCCGCGAGCACAAGGGCGTACTCGACTCGATCACGGACTCCGGCAAGCTCTCCGACGACCACGAGGCCAAGCTCAAGGACGCCATCGGCGCCTTCAAGGGCCAGTTCGTCACGGCGGCCGGCCACCCGCTGGTCAAGGACGAGCCGGTCAGGCCGCTGGGTGAGGGCGATGAAGAGGCAACCGCGATCCGGATCCACAAGCCCTCGCAGGACGAGATCCGCGAGAAGGCCCGCCCGGACGCCGGAGAGTGACCGTGCCGACATCGCCGACCAGGACCACGGAGAGGGGGCCGCATGGGCGCGCAACTGCGTGAACTGCGCCGCCGGATCCGCTCCGTCGAATCCACCAAGAAGATCACCCGCGCGCAGGAGCTGATCGCCGCGTCCCGGATCATCAAGGCACAGCAGCGGGCCGAGGCCGCCCGCCCGTACACCCAGACCCTGATCCGAGCGCTGGAGGCCGCCGCGGCCAAGTCGCGGCTGGACAACCCGCTGATCGAGGGCGCCGGCGAGCCGCGCCGGTCGGCGGTGCTGATCGTCACCTCGGACCGGGGCTTCGCCGGTGCGTATACCTCGAACGTGATCCGTCAGGCCGAAGCGCTGACCGGCTTGCTCGGTGAGCAGGGTCAGGAGGTCGTCCCGTACGTCGTCGGCAACAAGGGCGTCATCTGGCATCGGTTCCGCGAGCGTGAGATGGGCGGTGAGTACACCGGGTTCTCCGGCACGCCCGGCTACGCCGATGCTCGGCAGATCGCCGATGACCTGTTGACCGCGATGGACACCCCGACGGACGAAGGCGGGGTCGACGAGATCCATGTGGTGTGGACCCATTTCGTGAACATGGTGCGCCAGGAGGTACGGGCCAGGCGGCTGTTCCCGATCGTGGTCGAATACGTCCCCGAACCCGTCCACGAGGTCGAGACCGCGGGCGGTGCCGAAGGGACCGGAACGTCGGCCCCGTCGCGGGCGGAGTCTCCGGAGACCACCGAGGGCCCGGTGCCGCTCTACGAGTTCGAGCCGTCGGCCGAAGAAGTGCTGGACGCCTTGCTGCCGCAGTACGCCGGTAACCTCGTGTATACGACGTTGCTCGACGCCGCGGCCGCGGAGTGGGCGGCCAGGCGGCGCGCGATGAAGTCGGCGACCGACAACGCCGGTGAACTGCAGGAGACCCTGACCCGGGAGTCCAACCAGGCCCGACAGGCAGAGATCACCCAGGAGATCAGCGAGATCGTCGGCGGCGCCAACGCGCTCGCCGCCGCCGCAGCGGAGTGAATGAGGACCCATGACCACCACATCTGAGACCACCCCCGCGGAGCAGGAGCAGGTTGCCGCGACCGGCCGGATCGCCCGGGTGACCGGCGCGGTCGTCGACGTCGAGTTCGCCGTCGACGAGATGCCCGGCATCTACCACGCGCTCGAAGTCGACATCCACCTGGCCGAGGAGGCCGGCGGAAACCGCACCTTGACCCTCGAGGTCGAGCAGCACATCGGCGACGGCCTGGTGCGCACCATCGCGCTGCAGCCGACGGACGGCCTGGTGCGGGGGACCACCGTGCGCGACACGGGCGGGCCGATCACCGTGCCGGTGGGCGACGGCGTAAAGGGTCACGTGTTCAACGTGCTCGGCAAGCCGCTCGACGTCGACGAGTCCGAGATCAAGGCCGACGAGCGCTGGCCGATCCACCGCAAGCCGCCGGCGTTCGACCAGCTCGAGGGCAGCACCGAGATGCTGGAGACCGGCATCAAGGTCCTCGATCTGCTCACCCCGTACATCCAGGGCGGCAAGATCGCCCTGTTCGGTGGCGCCGGTGTGGGTAAGACCGTGCTGATCCAGGAGATGATCCGCCGGGTGGCCCGCAACTTCGGCGGTACGTCGGTATTCGCCGGCGTCGGCGAGCGGACCCGTGAGGGCAACGACCTGTGGGTCGAGCTTCAGGAGGCGGACGTCCTCAAGGACACCGCGCTGGTATTCGGTCAGATGGACGAGCCGCCGGGTGTGCGTATGCGGGTCGGCCTGTCCGCGCTGACCATGGCCGAGTACTTCCGCGACGTGCAGAACCAGGACGTGCTGCTGTTCATCGACAACATCTTCCGGTTCAGCCAGGCCGGCTCGGAGGTCTCGACGCTGCTGGGCCGGATGCCCTCCGCCGTCGGTTACCAGCCGACGCTGGCCGACGAGATGGGTGAACTGCAGGAGCGCATCACCTCGGTGCGGGGCCACTCGATCACCTCGATGCAGGCCATCTACGTGCCGGCCGACGACATCACCGACCCAGCGCCGCACAATGCGTTCGCGCACCTGGACGCGCGGACCGTGCTCTCGCGGCCGATCACTCAGCTGGGCATCTACCCGGCGGTGGACCCGCTGGACTCGTCCAGCCGGATCCTCGACCCTGCGTACGTCGGTGAGGACCACTACCGGATCGCGACGACGGTCAAGGAGATTCTGCAGAAGTACAAGGACCTGCAGGACATCATCGCCATCCTGGGTATCGACGAGCTGTCCGAAGAGGACAAGGTCGCGGTCAACCGGGCCCGGCGCCTCCAGCGGTTCCTGTCGCAGAACATGTACGCTGCCGAGGCGTTCACCGGCCAGCCGGGTGATTTCGTCCCGCTGTCCGAGACTCTGGAGTCGTTCGACGCGATCTGCAAGGGCGAGTACGACCACCTGCCCGAGCAGGCTTTCGCTTACGTTGGCAACGTCGAGGACGCTGAGAAGAAGGCCGCCAAACTCGCCTCCTGACCCGCTGCCGGTTGATCACGTTCAGCAGGCCTGTTGGTGCCGTACCAGGCGCGTGCGCCTGTTGGAGTGCCGGCAGGACTGCCGGACCACCCGTAGGCCTACTGAACGTGATCGAACGACAGTCCGGGCAGAGAGGGCGTACCCGGCCATCCGGTTGCAAAATGCGGCGGCCGCTCGTCGTGCCGTCAGCCGGGCCAGGTAGAGTGACGCACTAACCGTTCAAGGAGTAAAGAGTTGCCTGGGGAGCTGAACGTCGAGCTGGTCGCGCCCGATCGCAGGGTCTGGTCCGGCACCGCGAGCATGATCGTCAGCCGGACTACCGAGGGCGAAATCGGGATACTGCCGGGTCACGAGCCCGTCCTCGGTCTGCTCGTGACCGGCCAGGTGACGATCCGGACTACCGACGGCGACACCGTGTTGGCCGCGGTACACGGTGGCTTCCTGTCCGTGTCCGACGACACGGTGTCGATCCTCGCGGAGGTCGCCGAGCTCGCCGAGGAGATCGACGTCGACCGCGCCCAGAAAGCACTCGACCGCGCCGAAGGCGACGATGCCGAACAAGAGCGACGCCGCGCCGAGACGCGCCTGCGTGTCGCCGGAGAGCGCTAGCGGGTCCTAGGGGGCGGGGCGACTATGACGGTGATGGAATGGGTCGCTGTCGTCGTCGCAAGTGTGGCGCTCCTGACCGGATTAGCCCTGGGGGGACTCTTCCTCCGCCGCACCGTGCTCCAGCGGCAGGGCGGGTTCGACCTATGCCTTCGGATCGGTACAGCCGGTTGGAGCGACGGCTGGGTCTTCGGGATCGCCCGGTACCGCGGTGATGTGCTGGAGTGGTTTCGGACCTTCAGCTTCGGAACTCGCGTGCAGCGGGTGCTTCCCCGCCGCGATCTGACAGTGGTGGGCCGGCGGACCCCCACCGCGGACGAGGCGTACGATCTGCCTGCCGGTCACGTTGTACTGATCTGGGAAGTCGCGGGTGAGCGGCTTGAGGTGTCGATGAGCGAGGCAGCGTCGATGGCCTTTCTGGCCTGGTTGGAGGCGGCGCCGCCAGGCGGTCATCTGGTCGCGTAACACGTCGAAAGGAACCCGAGCGGGTGGAACGACTCCGAGTCGTCGGTGGAGCCTCTCTCCGCGGCGAGGTCCGTGTGTACGGCGCGAAGAACAGCGCGCTCAAGCTGATGGCCGCCGCCCTTCTCGCCCCTGGCACCAGCGTGCTCCACAACGTGCCGGCCATCACCGACGTCCATTACATGTCCGAGTTGCTGCGCCGGCTCGGCGCCGATGTCCACCGAAATGGAACCACCGTCACGATCGACGTCCCGGAGAAGATCCACCACGCCGCGCCGTACGTCCTGGTGCGCAAGCTGCGGGCATCGATCTGTGTGCTCGGGCCGCTGCTGGCCCGGTGTGGCGCGGCGGACGTAGCTTTGCCCGGCGGTGACTCCATCGGCTCGCGCGGTCTCGACATGCACCTGGCCGGCCTGGAGAAGCTCGGGGCGAGTGTTGCCGTCGAACACGGTTACGTCGTCGCGCGAGCCCCCGATGGGCTGGCCGGCGCGACGATCTGGCTCGATTTCCCCAGCGTGGGAGCGACCGAGAACATCTTGATGGCCGCGGTGTTCGCGGAGGGGACGACGGTCATCGACAATGCGGCACGCGAACCCGAGATCGTCGACATCTGCAAGATGCTGCTGAAGATGGGCGCCAAGATCGACGGGATCGGGACCTCGACGTTGCGGGTCGAGGGTGTCAGCGGCCTGCACCCGATCGAGCACACGACGGTGCCGGACCGCATCGTTGCTGGGACGTGGGCGATCGCTGCGGTGATGACCCGCGGCGACATCACCGTCACGAACGGGCAGGTTGAACACTTGCAGATCGTGCTCGACAAGCTGGACCGCTCCGGCGCAGTGGTGGAGAGCGCCGGCGACGGATTCCGGGTGGCAATGTCGGGCCGGCCCCGGGCGTTCGATGTCGTCACGCTCCCGTATCCGGGGTTCCCGACGGATCTGCAACCCATGGTGGTGGGCCTGAACTCGGTGGCCGACGGGACGGCGATGGTGACCGAGAACGTGTACGAGGCGCGGTTCATGTTCGTCAACGAACTGGCCCGACTGGGGGCCGAAGTCCGGACCGACGGCCACCATTGCGTGGTCCGTGGGCGCGAGCGGTTGTCCGGGGCGCCCGTGGTGGCAACCGACATCCGCGCCGGTGCGGGCTTGGTGCTGGCCGGATTGTGTGCCGAGGGCGAGACCATCGTCTCCGCCGTCCACCACCTCGACCGCGGTTACCCCGACCTGGTCGGGCAGCTGACCGCGCTCGGCGCGGACGTCGTCCGAGAACCCGACCCCGACCACTTCGAGGCCTGAGCAATGGTTCGCGAACAGTCGGACGCAGCCCACCTGAGGTGGCCGGCGATCCAGGTGTGGTTGGGCCGGGCCGGTCTGGCGGCATACCTGGTCGTCCTGGTGACATACATCTTGCAGAACGGCCTGCCGACGCACCGGATCGACCAGACCATCTGGATTCTGGCCGGCATCGTCGCCGCCAAGCTGGGCCGCAACTGGCGGGTATACGTCCGCGCGATCGTCGACTGGCTCCCGCTGCTCGCCGCGCTCATGCTCTATGACTTCACCCGGGGCATTGCCGATACGCTGGGCATGCCGGTGCGGGTAGCCGAGCTGGTCGATGCCGAACGCTTCCTGTTCGCCGGCCAACTGCCGACGGTCTGGCTCCAGGAGCGCTTCTACACGCCCGGCGATCCGCAATGGTGGGATGTCGTCGCGTCGGCGGTTTACTTCTCCCATTTCGTGGTGCCGTGGGCGATCGCGGCGGCGTTCTACATGATCTCGAGGCCGTTGTGGTGGCGGTACATCCGGATCGTGCTGCTGTTGTCCTACGCCGGCCTGCTGACGTACATCCTGGTTCCGGCCGCGCCGCCGTGGTACGCCGCCTGGAGTGGCACGATCGACGAGACCGTCGAGCGCAACATCGGCAGTGGGTGGTCGGTGATCGGCCTGCGCTTCGCCAGCGCATGGTTCAACGACGTTCGGGCCGACGCCAATGCTGTCGCTGCGCTGCCGTCGTTGCACGCGGCGTTCGCCCTGCTGGTCACCGTCGGGCTGTGGCCGGTCGTGCGGCACTGGGTGGCGCGGATTCCGCTGGCCGGCTTTCCCGTCGCGATGGGCGTGACGCTGGTCTACAGCGGGGAGCACTATGTCGTGGACGTGCTGCTCGGGTTTGCCTATGTGGCGCTCATCGTGCTCGGCCTACGGGTTTGGGATCGGTGGAAGCAGCCGCGGCCGGCGCTGCCGGGGCCCTTCTTCGAGGACCGGACGTCAGTTGAGCTTGCGGACCTGCCGAAGCAGGTCACGAGCGCGAGCCAGATCGGCGGGCCACACGAGCAGCCGGTAGCCGCCCGAACCTTCGGCAACGGTGTTCCTGACACCGGCATCGAGCAGCGCGTCCGCAAGAGCGCCCAGTTCATCGGCGAGGGCTCCCTCGGCGACGGGTACGAGCAACCCGTGCTGCGGACCTCCTTCGACCGGAGACTTCCCGAACGCCCAACGCGCGACCAGGATCAGCGCGCCGAGTAGGGCCGCTGCGATAAGCGGCCCCAGCACGTACATCGCGCTCCCGGTTCCTGGCACATATCAAGTGTGACGCGATCGAGTAGTAAATGCACCGCATTTCCGGCGACGTCGGCGTTTTCCAGTTGTCATGTCCGGTCGCACAACCCTGCTCCGAGGTATGTCGCTACGCTCGCTTTGCAATGCTCACCTACAGGAAGCGCCATGCGGCGGCGCTGCCCATAGGTGAGCATTGCAAAGCGGTTCGCGGGTTGGACCACACCGGTCGATATGCTGCGATTCGCAGGGACAGTACGGGACGAAAGGAGCGAATATGCCACAGAAAGTGGCGGTGATCGGAGCGGGCTTGATGGGCTCGGGCATTGCTCAGGTCGCGTCAGCGAGCGGATGTGACGTCGTCCTGCGCGACATCACCACCGACGCGCTGAACCGCGGCATGGCCGCCATCGAGAAGAGCACCGCTAAGTTCGTCAGCAAGGGCTCGATGACAAGCGACGAGCGCACGGCCGCGCTCGACAGAATCACCACGACCACCGACCTGGCCGCTGTTTCAGAGGTCGACGTTGTGGTCGAGGCCGTTTTCGAAGACGTCGACGTCAAGCGGGAACTGTTCGGCCAGCTGGACCGGATCGCCAAGGACGGCGCCGTCCTCGCGACGAATACCAGCGCCATCCCGGTAACCAATATCGCCGCCGCCACGGGCCGTCCAGAGGCCGTAGTCGGCACCCACTTCTTCTCCCCGGTTCCGATGATGAGCTTGTGCGAGTTGGTTCGCGGTCGACTCACTTCGGACGAGACCCTCGCAGCAGCCCGCCGGTTCGCCGAGTCGGTCGGCAAGACCTGCGTCGTGGTCAATCGCGAGGGTGCGGGCTTCGTCACGACCCGGCTGATCACCGCCTTGGTCATGGAGGCGATCAGGTTGTACGAGTCCGGTGTGGCGAGCGCGGAAGACATCGACACGGCCTGCAAGCTCGGATTCGGTCATGCCATGGGACCGCTGGCCACCACGGACCTGACCGGGCTGGACATCCTTCACCATGCGACCAAGAACATCTACGACGAGACTGCCGACACCAAGTTCTTCCCGCCTGAGACCCTGACCAGGATGGTCGCGGCCGGCGAACTCGGCCGTAAGGCAGGGCGAGGCTTCTATACCTACGAATGAGCTGACTGCGTGCCGGTGAGTGAGGGACCTTAGGCCCGATCAGCGCCGGGTAAGGCAGGCCCTAAGGTAGCGCCGGCACGGAAGATGCGGTGGCTGCCCGATGTCGGCGGGGCCCCTTACGGACGAATCTTGAATCATCCGAAGAGAACGTCCCGACCTGGAGCCGACGATGAGCATCGACACCTTCTCCACCCAGATCCTGCACCGCGAGCGGATCGCGGACCTGCGCCGGGAAGCGGACCGCGAGCGGTTCCTCCGCGCCGCGCGACTGGCCCGCCCGCGCCGCCAGACCGGATTTCGCCCCTGGTGGCGACGACTAGTCAGACAGGAGCTCGGCGCCGGACATCCCGCCCGCGCGGCGTGAGCACCGGCGGCAGCCCCGCCCTGTCAGCGGCTGGTGACAAGATTGGACCCGTGGCAACGTCCCATCTCAGTCCCAGCTTCGTCGGGCGGGGCTTCGAGCTGCGCGCCCTGACCTCGGCGTTGGCCGGTGCTGCGGACGGTCAGGCTTCGGCGGTTCTCGTCGGCGGCGAAGCGGGTGTCGGCAAGTCCAGGCTGATTCAGGAGTTCGCCCGCGAGGCCGAGATCAGCAGCGCGCGGGTCATCCTCGGCCAGAGTGTCGAGCTCGGAGGCGACGGGCTGCCGTTCGCGCCGATCGCCGGAGCCCTACGCGATCTGTCCGGCCAGCTGGGACCGCACCGGCTTATCGAACTCGCCGGGCCCGGCGGCTCCATGCTTCCGACACTCCTGCCCGAGCTAGGTGAAAGCACCGGCACCCAGCCGGACGGCCGAGGCCGGCTGTTCGAGGTCGTCACCGTCCTGCTCGAGCGGGCGTCGGTCAATCGTCCGCTGGTCTTCGTGGTCGAAGATCTGCACTGGGCCGACGCATCCACGCGTGACCTGCTCAGGTTCGCCATTCGCGCGCTCGACGGCGCCCGGGTACTGATCATTGCTTCCTACCGCAGCGACGAAGTCCACCGGAGGCACCCGCTGCGGCCATTCCTGGCCGAGCTCGACCGGGTGCGGGCAGTGCGCCGCCTCGACGTGCCGCGGCTGTCGCAGACCGAGGTCGGCGAACAGCTCACCGGGATCTTCGGCAGCAAACCCTCGCCGGACGTGGTTGGAAAGATCTTCAGCCGGAGCGAAGGCATTCCGTTCTTCGTCGAAGAACTCGCCCGGGCCGGGGTCGATGGGCAGCACGGCTCGCTGCCCGACTCGGTGCGTGATCTGCTGTTGGTGCGGGTTGAGCAGCTGAGCCCATCGACTCAGGAGGTCCTGAGGGTACTGTCCGCGGGAAGTGCAAAGGTCGATGACGCGCTGCTGAGCGCCGTCGTCGACCTCGACCAGATCGAGCTGGAGGCGGCGCTCCGGGAGGCGGTGTCGGCCAACCTGATCCGGGTGGAAGGACAGGCCTACGCGTTCCGGCACGCGCTGCTGCGCGAAGTCCTGCATGAGGACGTGCTACCCGGCAAGCATGCCCGGCTGCACACCAAGTACGCCGAAGTGCTCGAAAGTCGGCCCGAGCTCGTCGGTGACGGCTCGGCGGCCGTTGCGATCGCACATCATTGGTACGCCGCGCACGAGCACGAGCGGGCCTTCGCCGCCTATATCCGCGCCGCGGACGACACCGCCAGGGCGTACGCGCACGCCGAGACGCTACGCCTTCTCGAACGGGCGCTTGAACTCTGGCATCGGATGCCCGAGCCGGAGGCGACTGCCGGCAGCAGCCGAGCTGGCCTGCTGCAACGAGCGGCCCGCGCCGCCGAGGACGCCGGTGAGATGGAACGGTCCTTGGCACTCGCGAAGGAAGGCCTGGCCGAGCCGGCGGTCGAGGACGACCTCGACGTATATGGCGCCCTGTTGTACCAGCGGGTCCACATGCTCAAGAGCCTCGGGCGGCCCGTCGCGCTGGACGCTGCGAACGATGCATTGGCGAAGATCCCAGAGTCGCCACCCACGGCCGCACGGGCGCGCCTGCTCAATCAGCTCGCAGCCGCTCACATGATGGACGGTCGGTTCAGCGTGGGGCTTCCTCTGGCGCAGCAGGCTGCCGAGGTCGCAGCGGCGGCGGGTGATGCCGAGGTCATAATGCGGGCCTACAACATCCTCGGACCGTCGTACATCCACAACGACGATATGGAGGCCGGCTTCGCGGCGTTCGAGAAGGCCAGGCAGCTGGCGCAGGCCGATCCTCGGCTGACGGTGGGCTATCAGATCAACTACTCCGACGCGCTCAACTTACTCGGCCGTTACGCCGAGGCCGTCGAACTGGCGAAATCTGGCATTGCGCAAGCCGCCGAGATCGGCATGGCCCGCAGCTTCGGCGCCATGCTGGCGGGAAACGCCGCCGAGCCGCTGATCTCTCTCGGGCAGTGGGCGGAAGCCGGGCGCCTCATCAAGGACGCAATCGACCTCGACCCGCCGCCGCGGCACATGTGGCACCTGCTGACGCTGTTCGCCATGCTCAAGCTCCTGAAGGGCGATCTGGAGGCGGCGCGCGAACTGCTGGGCGAAATTCAAGCTCAGCAGGCCGGCCGCGCCATCGATTCGCAGTACGCCGTGCCGCGCGCAAATGTGGAAGCGCAGTTGGCGGTCGCCGAAGGCGACCTCGAGACCGCCTGGAGCCACGTCGTAGCCGCGCTCGAGCGTACTGCCAGCGCGGGATACGACCTGCCGGTGCTGGCCACCGGAGCGCTGATCATCAGCCGGCTTGCGCGCAGCGGCCTTCCGGCTCCGGCTGGAGGTGTGGCGACGATCCTGAGTGCCGTCGACAACATTGGCGACTGGGGATCCGCCCACGTCTGGCGCTCGGTCATCGAAGCCGAGCTTGCGGGCGGGGTAGCTGACAGTGTCGAGCACTGGCGCACGGCCATACGCACCGTGGACAAGGCCGAGGGGCCCGTGCATTTGCGGCCGTATGCCCGGTACCGGCTCGCCGGATCACTCATCACGGCAGATGATCGTTCCGCTGCGACAGAGGTGCTGCGCGACGCCGCTGAGCAGGCGAGCAGGCTCGGCGCCGGGCTATTGCACCAGTGGATGGTCGAGCTCGCCCGCCGCGCGGGTGTCCGTCTGCTGGATCGGGTGAGCTCGTCCGGTGCGGTCGGGCTGACCAGCCGGGAGCTGGAAGTACTCCGGCTCGTCGCGGCCGGGCTCAGTAACCGTGAAATCGGCGACGAGCTGTTCATCTCTGCCAAGACAGCCAGCGTCCACGTGTCGAACATCCTGGCCAAGCTTGGTGCCAGTAGCCGGGTCGAGGCCGCCGCCATCGCTCACCGCGACGGCCTGCTCGGCGACGCCGCCTAGCCTCATTCCACGGCCGGAGGCGGCAACGGCCGCGCCCGGGTGGTAACTGCCTTGTAGTAGGCGGTCGAATCGGGGCGATACAGCAGGAACAAGATGGCCGCGGAGAGCGCGATCGTCAGGAAGCGCACGACGATCGCGACACCCGCCGACTGCGACAGGCTGAACACTGTGAATGCGATGTTCAGCGGGCCGAGCACCGTCGCCACGATGCGGGCCCATTCGAGTCCGCGCTGGTTGGTTTGAGCCATCCAGATCCACATCGCGACCGCGAGGATGTCCACGACGGCGACACTCATCAACTGGACGTTCATCGCGCGCTCGACCTGATCGGCGGTCAGGTCGGGCTGCTCCTCTGCGATTTGATCGCGTAGCTCGACCCGGGCGGCATAGCTGAACACGAGGGCCAGGGCCTGCAATCCGGCGCCGACCAACATGAGCTTTACCGCGGCGAGCAGCGACGACGGTGGCCCGACCAGGCGCCGCCCGTGTTCCGGGGGCTGTTGGCCCTCGGGTGGGGGCGGCGGTGGTGGCGTGCCGGTCACTGGCGACGCCTCAATACCGGGGCTGCGGCGACATGGCCTTGTAGTACTCGGTCGACTCGCGGCGATACAGCAGTACGAGGATCGAGACCGACAGCACCACGAGGGCGAGGTTCATCACCATGTTGATCAGGTCGGCCTGGAGCATGCCCAGCATCCCGGCCAGAATGGCGATAGCCCCCAGGACGGTGGCGAAGACGCGGGCCCACGACTTGCCATCCCGGTTGGTCCGCGCCATCAGGACCCATAGACCGACGGTGACGAGCCCTATCACCACCGTGAAACCGATCGCGAGGCTGACGAGTGAGTCCAGGTCCTCGGCGGTTATCTCGCCGTTCGGGTTGTCAATTGCGTCGCGGATGGTGTCCCGCCGCGTCGGTTGCAGCACGGTCCAGAGCAGCGACAGGGCCGCACCAGCGTACATCAATCTGACCGCGGTCAAGATCGACGAAGGCGGCTCCGGTTTGGCCGGCGGTTGCCCGAATGGGGCGTACCCTGGTGGCTCGCCGTACTGGCCACTCGGGTACCCGGGCGGAGCCTGCCCCGGATGCGGCGGCGGCACCTGACCGGGGTACGGCGGCGGCACCTGGCCGGGGTACGGCGGCGGCACCTGGCCGGGATACGGCGGCGGTTGTGCCGGCCGATCTTGGCCCGGCGTCTCGTACGGATCCGATGGCGGCGTTGTCAATGGGTACACGTCCCTCCGGCGTCTTCGGCGTCACACCCTATCCTTCACACTTGGCCGCGTGAAGGTGTGACAAACATAGATCGACAAACAGTCTTCGGTCGGACGAGCCGCCGAGTGTCGGTCACCCGCCGGTCTTCTCGTCGTCGGTGTCCGGCAGCCGGAGCGCGCCGTAGGCGCCGTTCGGTACGGCCGGATTGCGCGGTGGCACCGGTGCGATTCGCTCGTACGGCCGTCCTGGTGCCGGTCGCGGGTCGGGATCTCCCTTGTTCGGCCACATGGCCATCGCCCGCTCGGCCTGTGCGGTGATGGTCAGCGCGGGGTTGACGCCCAGATTCGCCGACACCGCTGAGCCGTCGACGACGTGAATGCCCGGATACCCGTGGAGCCGGTGGTAAGGATCGATGACCCCCTCCTGCGGAGTCCGCCCGATGGCGCAGCCGCCGAGGAAGTGCGCGGTCATCGGGATGTCGAACAGCTCGCCCCACGTGCTGCCCGGCGTGCCGTCGATCGCCTCCGCGAGCAGTGCTGCGACCTGCTGGCCTTCGGGAATCCAGGTGGGGTTCGGCTCGCCGTGGCCTTGGCGGGACGTGAGCCGGCCGCGCCCGCCGAAACGGCCTCCCTTGCGGGATACCCGCAGCGAGTTGTCGAGCGACTGCATGACCAGCACGATGATCGTGCGTTCGGACCAGCGCGGCAGCAGGGCCATGGTCCGGATGAACATCACCGGATGCCGGGCGAAGAGCCCGATATGCCGCAGCCACCGCGGCGTGCGCAGCCCGCCTGGCACTTGAAACGGCACGGACAGCAGCCCCATCGCGTTCGAGCCCTTGCCGTAGCGGACCGGCTCCACGTGAGTGTTCGGGCTCGGGTACATCGAGGAGGTGATCGCGACTCCCCGGGTGAAGTCGACCTGCGACTTGTAGGTCATCGCGCCGACGAGCGCTTCGGAGTTGGTCCTGGTCAGCCGGCCCAGCGACGGAGAGATACGCCGCAGCACGCCACTGTCGCGCATGGTATGCAGCAGCAGTTGTGTCCCGTAGGTACCGGCGGCCAGGACGACCTGGCCCGCGATGACGGTCCGGCGCGCTTTGCGGGGGCCATCGGTCGGCCGTACCTCGACCTGGTAGCCGCCGCCCGGCTGTTCGCGAACGGCGGTCACCGTGGTCAACGCCTGGATCTGCGCGCCGCCTGCGTGGGCGAGGTGCAGGTAGTTCTCGGTGAGCATGTTCTTGGCGCCGTGCCGGCATCCGGTCATGCAAGAGCCGCACTCGACGCAGGCTCGCCGCGCCGGACCGGCCCCGCCGAAGTACGGGTCGGCGATCTGCTCGCCGGGTGCGACTCGGGCCGCCTCGCCGCCGGCGTCCCGTCCATCGCCGAACAAGACCCCGACGGGAGTGAGCCGGAACGTGTGCCCGACGCCGAGCCGTTCCGCGGCCTTGCGGATCTGCAGGTCGGACGGTGTCAACGTCGGGTTGGTGCGAACGCCGAGCATCCGCTTGGCCTGGTCGTAGTACGGCGCCAATTCGGCCCGCCAGTCGGTGATCTCGCGCCACTGCGGGTCGTCGTAGAACTCGTCCAGCGGCTCGTACAGGGTGTTCGCGTAGTTCAGCGAACCGCCGCCCACCCCGGCGCCGGCCAGCACGATCACATTGCGCAGCAGGTGGATGCGCTGGATCCCGTAGCAGCCGAGCCTGGGTGCCCAGAGGAACGATCGCAGGTCCCACGACGTGCGCGGGAGGGTGTCGCGAGTGAACCACCGGCCGGCCTCGACGACGAGCACTCGGTAGCCCTTCTCGGTCAGCCGGAGGGCCGCCACGGCGCCGCCGAAACCCGATCCGACGACGACCACGTCGTAGTCAACCTCGGCCATCGCCACCTCCTGCCGTCCGATAGCTCGCGACTGTAGCCTCCCGGCCGGGCATACTCACCGCCGGCCGGCCCTGCCGGTAATCTCGGTCGTGATGAGTGCCGGGACGCCAGATCACACCACCTTGGACGCCGCCATGGCCGGTGCGCCAGTGATCGCGATAGTCCGTCTGCCCGACGCCGGCTCGGCCGCATCGGTGGCGGCGGCAGTGCATCGCGGCGGGATCCGGCTGATCGAGATCACGCTCACCACCGGGGGAGCGCTCGACGCCGTGACGACGATGCGTGAGGCCGGACTCGACGGGCTCTGCGTCGGCGTGGGTTCGGTGCGGACATCCGGTGATGCGCGCCGGTCGGTCGACGCCGGGGCGGAGTACCTGGTGACCCCGACGACGAACCTCGACGTGCTCGGAACGGCCCGGCAGGCCGGTGTGCCCGCCGTGTGTGGCGGCCTCACACCCACCGAGCTCGACACCGCGCATCAGGCCGGATCTACCTACGTCAAGCTGTTCCCAGCGTCGGCCGTCGGCCCGAAGTATCTCCGGGAGGTGCTGGCCCCGATGCCGGACCTTCGGATCATCCCGACCGGAGGTGTCGGCGTAGCTGCCATCCCGCAGTTCAAGGCCGCCGGCGCGGTCGGCGTCGGGGTGGGCAGTGCACTGGTCGACCAGCAGACGGTCGTGGCCGGCGACTGGCCCGAGCTGGAGCGCCGGGCCAAGGCGTTGGTGTCGGCCTGGCACGGCTGATCCTGCATTGGCCGGTGCCCGGTAGTTTGCAGGACGTGGCCGAGCTGCAGGAACTGACCGCCCTCGAGCTGGCGGCCGCCATCCGCCGTCGGGAAGTCTCACCCGTCGAGGTCGCGGTCCACACTGCTGAACGCGCCGGCCGTCTCGGACCCCTGGTCGGTGCGTTCGTCACGGTGACGCCGGAGCTGGCCCTCGAGCAGGCGCGGGCCGCTGAGGCCATGCTGGCATCGGGAGACGCCCTGCCGCCGCTGCTGGGCGTCCCGTGCCCGATCAAGGATCTGACGCGGGTGGCCGGCGTCCCCAACTCGATGGGCAGCGCCGCGTTCGCCGGACAGGTTGCGGACGTGGACGACGGTGTGGTCACCCTCCTCCGGCGGGCCGGCACCATCATGGTGGGCAAGACCACCACACCGGAGTTCGGCCTACCCTGCTACACCGAGCCCGACATCGCCGCACCGGCCCGCACACCGTGGGATCTGAGCAGGTCCGCGGGCGGGTCCAGCGGCGGAGCGGCGGCCGCCGTGGCGGCCGGCATCGTCCCCGTCGCGCACGGATCGGACGGCGGAGGTTCGATCCGGATCCCCGCGAGCGCTTGTGGCCTCGTCGGGCTCAAGCCGAGCCGGGGCCGGGTCAGCCCCGGTCCGCACGCGGTGAACGGTCCGGGGGTGGCCTCCCACGGCGTGCTGACCCGGGACGTGCGCGACACCGCGGCGTTGCTCGATGTGCTGAGCGCGTCGTGGCCGGGGGATGCTTTCCGGCTGCCACCGCCCCGCTCTAGCTTCCTTGCCGCATGTGACGCCCGACCACCGACCCTTCGGATCGGCGTGCTGACCACCCCGGTGATCGTGGACGACGCCCCCGTGGACCAGGCCTGCCTGGACGCGGTCGCCGCCACAGCGACGCTGCTGGACCGGCTCGGCCACCAGGTCGAACCGGCGCCCGTGCCGTTCACCAGCGATTGGTGGCCGTCGTTCGAGGCGATCTGGGCCGTGTTGACCCTTCTCAACCCCGTACCGGAGGGGTCGGAAGACTCACTCGTGCCACTCACCAGATGGCTTAGAGAAAAGGGCCGCGCGGTGAGCGGGCTCGACTACGCGCGGGCCGTGGCGGGCACCCAGGAGGCGACCCGGCTTGCGGCCCGGGCGTGGGAGCGGTTCGACGTGATCGTCTCGCCGACGCTCGCCCGGCTTCCGGCCCGGGTAGGGGAGCTGCGCAACGACGATGATCCGGCCGCGGACTTCCTGGCCCAATGTGAGTACACGCCCTGGACGAGCGTCTGGAACCTCACCGGATGGCCGGCGATCAGCCTGCCGCTCCACCGGGCGGATGAGGCAGCGAGCCCGCTGCCGGTGGGGGTGATGCTGGGCGTTCCCGCGCTCGGCGCGGAAGAGACCCTGCTCGCGCTCGCCGCCCAGCTCGAAGCCGCCCAGCCGTGGCGAGGAGCTCGGCCATCTGTCTGGTGATCAGGTGATCACGTGAGGTGAGGCAGCGACTCGTGGGCGCCGGCTTCCCGGTCGCATGCCTGCGCACGGAGCGCCCGCTCGATATCGGCGAGCCCCTCCACCACCAGGCGCCGGGCGGCGTCGGGCAGTTCGGCGGTCTCCAGCCAGTTGCGAACCGTCTGGGCCGTATCGAGGTCGGCGAGCACGCGGGGGAACAGCCGCACCACTATCGTCTGGGCCGATTCGTTGGTCCGTTCGGCCCATATCTTGGGCACCGCCTCGAGGTAGAGCGGCACGTAAGGGCGGACGAGTTCGCGCTGCTCAGGATGGGCGAATCCGGTAACAGTGGCGCTCAGCAGGGCGTTAGGCAACTCGTCGGATTCGACGGCCTGCGCCCACGCCGCCGCCTTCGCCTCCGCGGTAGGCCTGGCCGCCCGGGCATAGGCCGCCTGTCTGCGTCCCGCCGCGGTGTTGTCGCGCTCGAGTTCGGCGTCGATGGCTCCGTCCCCGGCCGCACCGACGATCACGAGCCGCTTCAGCAGCGTCCAGCGCAGGTCGGTGTCCACCGCCAGACCCGGCAGAATGTCGCCGCCGTCGGTCGTGTTGAGCAGTGCCCGGAGTTCTTCGATGTGCTCGGCGCTCGCCACGGACCCGGCCCAGGCACGGGTGAACGCGAGTTGCTGGTCGCTACCGGGTGCGGCGCTTCGCGCCATCCGGTGCAGCGCGCTGGACCAGCGAGATGACAGCAGCAGCCGGTCGGCGGGGTCGGCATACAGGTCGATCACGTTCTTGGCGGTGGCGAGGACGGTCTGGACGACGGACATGTCGGTCTCGCGCTCCACACCGCCGAGCACGAGTTCGACATACTCACGCGTGGGCAGTTCGGCGTCGCGGAGCATGTCGGTGGCGGCCGTCCAGCACAGCGCCCGGGGGAGTGGCTCGGCGAGCGCGCCGATATCCGATACGAGAGTATGCCGCGAATGTTCATCCAACCTGATCTTGGCGAACGTCAGGTCGTCGTCGTTGAGCAGGAGCAGGTCGGGCTGTTCGATGCCGCTTAGCTGCGGCACGTCGGTGTGCTCACCGGTCACGTCCAGCTCGATCCGGTCCCGCAGGACCAGCCGGGGTGCACCGTCGTCCTCTGCGGTCCGGTCGTACAGGCCGATCGCGATGCGGTGCGACCGCAACGTGGGATGCGACTCCGCGGCGGTCTGTGCGATGGAAACAGAGGTGTAGGCGCCGTTCTCGCCCACGGCCACGTGCGGCGTGAGCGTGTTGACTCCGGCCGTCTGCAGCCACTGCTCCCCCCACGCCGACAGGTCACGACCGCTGGTCCGCTCGAGGTGCGTGAACAGGTCGGCAAGTGAAGTATTGCCCCACGCGTGCTCGGCGAAGTAGGCGCGCACGCCCTCGAGGAACGCGTCCCGCCCCACCCACGCGACAAGCTGCTTGAGCACGCTGGCGCCCTTGGCGTAGGTGATGCCGTCGAAGTTGACCTCGACGTCCTGCAGGTCGCGGATCTCGGCGACGATCGGGTGGGTCGAGGAGAGCTGGTCCTGCCGGTAGGCCCAGTCCTTCTCGTGG
>DATHUM010000376.1:0-20101 GCA_035462225.1 Jiangellaceae bacterium
CGATGGCCCCCTCGGCCCGCACCAGCAGCGTCGCCGTCGCCGTGCATACCGTCTCACCGTCGCTAGTGGCCACGTCACATTTGATACCCAGAAAGTCGTTGCCGGCACGGGAACGGACCGTGTCGAGGGTCGTCGTGGTCAGCAACCGGTCACCGGCGGTGATCGGTCTGTTGTGGACGAACCGCTGATCGACGTGGATCACCCGGGAGTACTCGATGCCCAAATCGTCCATCAGGATGTCGAAGCCACGCAGGACGGGGATCATCGCGAACGTGGGCGGCGCTACGACGTCGGCATGACCAAGCGCGCGCGCCGCCTCCGGATTCCGATATACGGGATTGGTGTCGGCGATCGCCTCCGCGAATTCGCGGATCTTCTCGCGGCCGACCTCATAGGGCTGCGGCTCGTACACGCGGCCCGCGACCGACGGATCGATGGTCATGACTCTCGACGGTACCGAACGGTGGGGTCGACGTGGGGGCCGGTCACGACCCGGCCTGAGTCAGGTTCAGCGAGTCTCGCGGTGGGCAGTGTGCGTGCGGCAGCGCGGGCAGTACTTCTTAAGGTCGAGCCGGTCGGGGTCGTTGCGCCGGTTCTTCTTGGTGATGTAGTTGCGCTCCTTGCACACCGTGCAGGCCATGGTGATCTTCGGGCGGATGTCTGCGCTCTTGGCGGCCACGGGTGCCTCTCAACGACGTGTCTTTTCGGGATGCAAGCCACCTGAGGATAGCCGACCGCCACCCCTTACTCCCAAATCAGTGTCGGTGAGGAGCGGTCTGGTGGACTTCACCGAACCGTTCCGGCGGCTGACCAACCAGGGGCAGGTCGTCATGAGCGGCCGGGCGATGAGCAAACGCCGGGGCAATCTGGTGGATCTACAGGGAACAGATCGATGGTTACGGCCCCGACGCTGTGCGGGTCACCATGTAGTTCGCCGGCCCGCCGGAGGAGGACATCGACTGGGCCGACGTGTCGCTCAGCGGTGCCGTCAGGTGGCTGACCAGGGTCTACCGGCTGGCGAGCGATGTGGGCGGTACGACCCCAGCAGGTGGTCCGGCCGGCGGCTCGACTTGGTTGCGGCGAGCCGTCCACCAGCTGGTCGATGAGGTGACGACGCTGATGGAACATCACCGGCTGAATGTGGCGATCGCCCGCCTGATGGAGATGACCTCGCTGCTGCGGCGAGCGGCTCAGAGCCCCGGTCCGGCCGATCCCGCGGTCCGCGAAGGTACCTCCGCCCTGGTACGTATGTTGTCCTGCCTTGCTCCGTTCTCCCCCGAGGACACCTGGGAGCGGCTGGGCAACTCTCCTTCGGTGGCCGAACAGCCGTGGCCGTCAGCTCATCCGGAACTCCTAGCCCGGGCAATAGTGACGTGCGTCGTCCAGATCGACGGCAAGGTTCGGGCTCGGATCGAGGTGCCGCCGGAGGTCGAGGGCGATGACCTCGAGGCGCTGGTGCTGGCCTCACCAGCGGTGCAGAACGCCCTTGACAGGGCGGACGTCGGCCGCGTGATCGTCGGCCACCCGGGCTGGTGAACATCGTGCTGGCGTCCTGACCTCTGGGCGAGGCGAGGACTTCAGTGAAGAATGCCGGACCGATCTTCAAATTGCGCCCGACTTAGGCGACATAAGATGATCCTGAGCGAGATCGGTCCGGCAGTTCTTCACACGCGTGCCTGGGATCGGCCCGCAGACAGCACAAAGCGTGTTCTGAATGAGTAGCGGGGGCGGGACTCGAACCCGCGACACCACGATTATGAGCCGTGTGCTCTAACCACCTGAGCTACCCCGCCTGGCCCCGGGCTGGCCGGGTGGCCGCTCCGGTGTCGAGCCCCAATACGGAATCGAACCGTAGACCTTCTCCTTACCATGGAGACGCTCTACCGACTGAGCTATTGGGGCATGCGCGCTGCGCCAGATGAGCGTACACAACCCGCGCCCGTCGTGGGAAATCGCTTGTACAACGCGGCCAAGTGGACCGAGCGTGGCGACGACGTCCGTGCCGGACGTCGCCTTTCCTATTGGGCGGGCGCCCGGGAACCGCGGCATTAGTCGGTGAGGCATGAACGCGGCCGGCACCCATTGCGATGCAGATCACACCTACTTTCGGCAACCCCAGAAATCCAAGGCGGGTCCTCAATCTCGACCGGCGCGGGCATCAGGCCAACGCCTCAGGGGGACTGGAGAAGCCCACATGTCCGGAAGTACTCACAACAAGATCCAGCGGAACCACCGCAGCATCGGCATCGTCACCGCTGCCATCGGCCTGGCCGCCGCCGCTTCGATGGTCGCGCCGCAGGCATTCGGGACAGCAGCTGAGGCGCCGGCCCGAGCCGAGGCCCGTTCGCTCAACACCGCTGCAACCACCGACGCCGAGACACCCGAGTCGGAAGTCACGTACGAGCGAGGAGTCGCTCTAGCGGGCACCGGCGATCTGAACGGCCGCCAGGTGTTCGTCGAGATCTACGGCAACAGTCTCTACGGCAGCCAGGCGACCCTCGTGATCGAGCAGCCCGGGGGGCCGGACCTCAGCGCGTCGGTCGAGTTGGCCACGGAGGAACTTCTCGGCGGGAACGTGGATCTCGACGTGGCGATGTCGCGGAACACGCGTGGCGGCCCGGTCGCCACTCGTTCCAGCGCACGAATCACCGGTTCGTGGCAACGGTCCGGCACACCGACCAACATCGATGAGACGTACGCTGACGCCGGTTACCTCATCCACACCACGGGCACGAACACCGCACTGGCGGCGGAGGTGACGGTCTACGTGGACGGCAAGCAGGCCACTCTGCAGATGTTCGACGCATTCGCCTTCGACCTCACCGTGACCCGGACGCCCCTCTGATTCGAGGGCCGAGACGATCTCATCCCGCGCGCGATGCGCCATGACTCGTCATCACCGCGGCGCCGTGAACGCCGGACGACGCCAACAGGCCCCGACCGCGTCGCTGGTCAGGGGCCTGTCAGAACTGGTGGCAGGTGTTGGATTCGAACCAACGTAGGCGTAGCCGACGGATTTACAGTCCGCTCCCTTTGGCCGCTCGGGCAACCTGCCGGAGCACCTTGCCCAGGTGCGCTGTGAAGGATAACCGACGTCGGTAGCCGGATGGAAACCAGATCGGGTAGCTTGCGGCACGTGGCTAGCGAATCCTCGTTCGATGTGGTCAGCAAGGTCGACCGGCAAGAGGTCGACAACGCGCTCAACCAGGCTGCCAAGGAGATCAACCAGCGGTTCGACTTCCGAAACACCGCCGCCGCCATCCGCTGGGCCGGCGAATACGCGGTCGAGCTCGAAGCCTCTACCGAGGACCGCGTCCTGGCGGCCTTGGACGTCTTCAAGGACAAGCTCGTCAAGCGTGGAGTGTCGCTCAAGGCGCTGGACGACGGCGACCCACGGCCATCCGGCAAGCTCTACAAGATCGGCGCCACTCTGCAGAACGGGCTGACCCAGGAGCAGGCGAAGAAGATCACCAAGGCCATCCGGGACGAGGCACCCAAGGGTGTCAAGGCTCAGGTGCAAGGCGACGAGGTCCGGGTCTCGGCCAAGAAGAAGGACGACCTTCAGGCTGTGATCGCCATGCTCAAGCAGCAGGACTTCGACTTCGCGCTGCAGTTCGTCAACTACCGCTGAGCGCGGTCGACCCATCGGCTAGCGAGGGCGGCCGCCAAGCGCCTCCAGCCGGGCGATGCGCTCGGCCGCCGGCGGGTGCGACGAGAACAGGCGGGCCAACCCATGCGAGCGGAACGGATTGACGATCATCAGGTGGCTCGATGTCATCAATTCACGGGCAGGAGGGAGTGGCAGTTCCCGGGTCCCGAGTTCGAGCTTGCGTAACGCACGCGCCAGCGCGAGCGGATCGCCTGTGATTCGTGCACTGTCGGTGTCGGCCTGGAACTCCCGAGAGCGGCTGACCGAAAGCTGGATCAGCGAGGCGGCCAACGGTCCGAGCAGCATCAGCAACAGAGCCGCTACGGGACCGGCCTCGTCGTCTTCGCCGCCGCGCAGGACGAAGGCGATGCTCGCCACGAACATGACCACACTCGCCATCGCTCCAGCTACCGACGATATGAGAATGTCGCGGTTGTAGACGTGGGCGAGCTCGTGACCCAGCACGGCCCGCAGCTCTCGCTCGTCGAGGATGGCCAGAATCCCCTCGGTGCAGCACACCGCGGCGTTCGCCGGATTGCGGCCGGTGGCGAACGCGTTGGGCGACGGGGTCGGACTGACGTACAGCCGCGGCATCGGTTTGCGCGCCGCCGTGGAGAGCTCGCGCACGATGCGGTACATCGTCGGCTGCTGGGCCTCGCTCACCGGGTAGGCTCGCATCGACCGCAGCGCGATCTTGTCGCTGTTCAAGTACGCATATCCGTTGGTGGCGAGGGCGACGACAAGCGCGATCCGCAGCCCCGTCGTGCCGAACAGACCGCCGACGAACAAGATGAACGCGGACATCAGGCCGAGCAGGGCGGCGGTCTTCAGTCCGTTGCGGTGCACGTAGCAGTCAACGTCCGAAGGTCGTTGACGCGTTCCCCCTTATCGACGCCGCCTGCGCAGTTGGTCAACCGAGAATTCCCGAGCCGGCTGCTGCCAGGCCGAAGGCGAGTTGAGGCAGCACCGAGAACGCAACGCCGGCCGCCATCGCAAGCCCGATCGCAATGCCGGACGCCGCCGGCACGTCGTAGGTCGGGATCGCCCGGCGATCCGGTGCGGCAGAGAACATCAAGACGGTCCACCGCAGGTAGTAGACCAACCCGATCACCGTGTTGACCGCTACCGCGACGGCCAACCATCCCGCCGCGCCCGAGACCGCGGCATCGATGATCACTACCTTCGCCCACAGGCCGGCCACTCCCGGCGGTAGACCGGCCAACGCCAGGAGCGCGAAGGCGAGCACGACGGCGCTGGCCGGTTCGGTGTGCACCAGCCCGCGGTACTCCTCGAGGGTGGCGCCCGGCCGGTGCCGCGACACCACGGCGACCACCCCGAACGCTGCCAGGTTGAGCGCCGCATAGATCGCCATGTAGGCCACCGTGGCCGACATCGCCTCGCCGAGTTGGCCGCCGGTGGTGCCGGCCGACGCGACCCCGAGCGGAACCAGCAGGTACCCCGCATGAGCGATGGACGACCAGGCCAGCAGCCTGATCGCGGTTCGCTGCCGAAGGGCGGCCACGTTTCCTACCGTCATCGTGACGACGGCCAGCACGCCGACGGCGGGACCCCACAGGCCGGCGTATCCCGGGAACCCGTGGCTGACCACGAGCACGAGGCCGACCAGCCCGGCAGCCTTGGACACCACGGCCAGGTACGTGGCCACGACGACCGGGCTCCCGGAGTACGTGTCCGGCACCCAGAAGTGGAACGGCACCGCACCGATCTTGAACGCCAGGCCGACGAGTGTCAGCAACACCCCGGCGCCGGCCACCGCAGTCCGGCCCGCCGGGTCTTCCAAGGCCACGGCGATCCGGTCCAGGTGCAGCGCACCGGTGGCTCCGTAGACGAGTGAGACGCCGTAGATCATGACGGCCACGGAGACGACCGAAACGACGAAGAAGGTCAGAGACGCCTCGGCGTCGCGGCGGTCGCGGCGGCGGAGCCCCACGAGCGCGAACGCGGGCAGCGACACCACTTCGAGCGCCACGATGATCGTCGCAAGGTCGCGTCCCGCGGCGAGCACCAGGGCACCCGAGGCCGACGCCAGCAGAAGGAACCCCGTCTCGCCGGCCGGCAGGCGAGCCTCCGCCGCCTGCATGTCGGCATGGGCCAACAGCAGCACGACCAGCGTCCCGACCAGGACGATGCCCTGGAACGCCAAGGTGACCTGGTTGACGACGTAGGAGCAGGACGCGAACCCGGCCTCGCCGGATCCGATGCAGAAGGTGGCCCGCGGATCGTCCCAGAGCAGGCCGACGAACAACAATGCGACCAGGACTCCGACGACACCGATGCCGGTCAGCACCGCGGGTGCCCGCTGCACCGGTAGCCAGAGGTCGGCCAGCAGCACTACGAGTGCGGTCGCCGCCACTGCAATCGCCGGAGCGACGGCCAGCCAGTCGACCGTCTGGGCCAGCCAGTTCACAGGCCCACCCCCTGCATCACGGGATCGACCATCGTGAGCACCAGTCCGGGCCACAGCCCGAGCAGCAGGGTCAGCGCGATGAGCGGACCCCAGGAGGCCATCTCGTGCGTGGTCACATCGCCCAACACGGGCAGCCGCGACCCGATGGTGTCTTCTCCCTGGCAGACCCGACGCACCATTACCAGCAGGTACAGCGCAGTGAGCACGGCGCCGATGACGGCGATCGTGAGCAGGACCAGGAAATATGGACGGTCCAAGACGGCGGACGGGCGGAACGCTCCCACGAGCGAGAGCAGCTCGCCCCAGAATCCGGCCAACCCCGGCAGGCCGAGCGAGGCGATCGCGGCGAACGTGACCAGCACTCCCAGCCGGGGCAGGCGGACGTACATTCCGCCGCCGAGTTCGTCGAACTCGGTGGTGCCGTGGCGGTCCTTCACCGCTCCGGCAAGGAAGAAGAGCAGCCCCGTGATCAAACCGTGAGCGAGGCCGGCGAACACCGAGCCGTTCAGGCCTGCCGGAGTCATTGTCGCCACGCCGAGCACGACGAACCCCATGTGACCCACGCTGGAGTAGGCGACGAGCCGCTTGAGGTCCCGTTGGGCGAGGCACGCCAGGGCGCCGTACACGATGCCCACTACGGCGAGCCCGCCGACGACCGGCGCGATCTGCCGGACGCCGTCGGGCACGATCGGCACGGCGACCCGGACGAGCCCGTACGAGCCCATCTTCA
Organism: Jiangellaceae bacterium; assembly: GCA_035462225.1. Lineage (GTDB taxonomy): Bacteria > Actinomycetota > Actinomycetes > Jiangellales > Jiangellaceae > JASLBX01. The sequence continues at coordinate 6,808 of DATHUM010000376.1, forward strand.
GCAGGACACCGGCCAGCAGTACCGACCCGACGGTGGGTGCTTTGGCGTGAGCGTCCGGAAGCCAGGTGTGCAGCGGCCAGACCGGCACCTTGACCGCCAGACCCCCGACGATCGCGATGGCGGCCAGCAGCTGGACGTTGCCCGTCAGTCCCTCGCCCCCTCGGCGGGCGAGCTCGAGCATGTCGAACGTCCCGGACTGGGCTCCGACGTACAGGAAACCGACCAGCATGATCGCCGAGCCCAGCAGGGTGTACAGGATGAAGGTGTTCGCGGCGGCGACGCGGCCGGGCTGATCCTTGGGCTCACCCCACCAGGCGATGACGAACCACATCGGGATGAGCACGACTTCGAAGAACAGGAAGAACAGCACCAGGTCCAGAGCCAGGAAGGTGCCGATCATGCCGACCTCGAGCAGCAGCACCAGGGCGACGAACGCGCGTAGCCGCCCGCCATGCGGCCGGATCCGCACGGTGTAGAGCAGGCAGCAGAACACCAGCAGTGCGGTCAGCACGACGAAGGGCAGTGACAGCCCATCGACACCGATCCGCCAGCTGAGTCCGAGCGAGGGCGCCCAGTCGACGTCGGCCAGCAACTGCACCCGGCCGGCGTCGTCCCGATCGAACACGGCGACCACGACGAGGACGACGAGCAGCGTGAGCGCAGAGGCGACGAGGCCGACCGTTCGGGCCAAGCGCCGCCCGGTCGATGCAGGCAGCACGGCCAGGATGATGCAACCGGTCAGCGGCAGGGCGATCGCGAGGTGCAGCAGAACGGTCATCGTCAGCGCACCGCCACCCCGACGAGGGCCAGCACCACGACAGCCGCAAGCACAGCCGTGACGTACTGCTGTACCTTGCCCCGCTGGAACGCGCCGGGCAGCCGCCCGAGTGAACGGACCACCCGCCCGGACCCGGTCACGTACGGGTGGATCACGTAGCGGTCGCCGGCCACCACCAGCCTGGCCAGCGCGTAGACGGGCCGGGCGACCGTGGCCTCGTAGATGGCGTCGACACGCATTCCGTCGGCGAACACCGGCCGCGCCGGGCCAAGCTGCGCCGCGGGGTCACGCTGGGCCTCCCGCAGCCATGCCGTGTACGCCGCGTAACCGCCGGCTGCCACGAGTACCAGCGACAGAATCGTGGTTACCCAGTGCAGCTGGACTCCAGCCGGCCGGACTCCCCTGTCGAGCGCCGTGGGCAGCCAGAACGCGAGTGCACCGAGAACGATCGTGGCCGCCGACAGGCCGTACAGCGGGAGTCGCATGGCCGGCGGCGGTTCATGGGCCGGTACCTCGGACGGATGGCCATGGAACGCCAGCAACCAGGCTCGCCCGGCGTAGGCCGCCGTGAGCAGCACGGTCAGGAGTCCGGCGAGCAGCACCAGCCAGGCGGCCCAGCCGGGCAGTGGACCGCCATGCAACGCCGCCTCCTCCGCCGCCGACAGTACGGACTCCTTCGAGAAGAAGCCGGCCAGCGGTGGGACGCCGACGAGTGCGGCCAAGCCGATCGTCATGATCCAGTAGGTACGCCGCAGGCCGGTACGCAGGCCGCCCATCCGCGACAGCAGTGTGGTGCCGATGGCGTGGGCGATGGCACCGGCGGCCAGGAACAGCAGCGCTTTGAAAGCGGCGTGGCTGATCAGGTGGAACAGGCCCGCGGAGTACCCGCCAACGGCAAGCCCTCCGAGCATGTACGCGAGCTGGCTGGTCGTCGACCAGGCCAGCACTCGCTTGAGATCGTCCTGCGCGAGAGCCGACAAGGCGGCGAAGACCATCGTCACCGCGGCCATCACGGCGAGCACGGCCATGGCCACCGGGGCGAGCAGGTACGCGTCGTAGAGCCGGGCCACCAGGAACACACCGGCCGCCACCATCGTCGCCGCGTGGATGAGGGCTGAGATCGGAGTGGGGCCGGCCATCGCGTCGGGCAACCAGACGTGCAGTGGAACCTGAGCCGACTTGCCGGCCACGCCGCACAGCACGAGGACGAGGCCGACGGTCAGTGTGGTGGACGGCTCGACGGTCGCGGCGATGACCGACACCTGGAACGATCCGGCCAGGTCGGCCAGCACGAAAAAGCCGATCAGCAGGCCCATATCGCCGAGGTGGGTGACGATGAACGCCTTGACCGCCGCGGCGCGCGCCTCGGGGAGCTCCCAGTAGTGGCCGATAAGCAGCGCCGAGCAGATGCCCATGATCTCCCACCCGACCAGCAAAATGATCAGGTCGTCGGCCAGTACGACGAGCAACATGGCTGATGTGAACAGCGACACGAGCGCGGCGTACGAGCCGTATCTGGGGTCCCGTCCCAGGTAGGAGGTCGAGTAGACCTGCACGGCGAAGGCCACGGCCGCCACCATGACGGCAAGGGTCAGGCTGAGCGGATCCGCCCTGGTCGCTATCTCGATGGGGACCCAACCCGTGGGGATCGTGCCCCAACTGCTGATCTCGCGGTCACCACCCCAGACGGCGACGCCCACCAAGATCGCAAGCACGAGGGCTAGCCCGGTGCCGGTGACGGCGATCCGCTGCGCGAGCAGCCGCTGCTTTCCGAAGGCCAGACCGGTGACGGCCGCAGCGAACGGCAGCACGATGACCAGGGCCACTCCCGCACCGACGTAACTCATCCCGGCGCCCCCGTGAAGGCGCGAGCGGATCTTGCGGATGGGGCCGCTTCGTGGCGTGCTTTCATGCCCTGACCTCATGCGGTTCGATGGCCGCAGGCGCCTCGATGTCGGCTTCGATCGGTTCCGGAACGTCCGCGCGTTCGTCGAGGATGCCCAGGTCGTCGAGGTCGGAACTGCCGCGGGCCCGGAAGACCAGCAGCACGATCGCCAGCCCGATCCCGATTTCGGCCGCGGCGATGGTGATGACGAACAACGTCAGCACCTGCCCTGCGTGCAGGGCATCGGCCCACCAGGCGTCGAATGCCACCAGGTTGATGTTCGCGGCATTGAGCATCAGCTCGACCGAAACGAGGAGCAGGACCGCGTTGCGCCGGGCGAGCACGCCGAAAACGCCGATGGAGAACAACAGGGCGGATACGGCGAGTGGGAAGGCGAGGCTCATCGGCCGCTTCCCTCCTCGTGCCCGGCAGTGCTGCCGGCCGCATCTGCCGGCTGTTCCTCGGATCGTCGTCGGCTGGGAGCCGGCGCCGTAAGTCTTCTCGTCAGCGCGATCGCGCCGATCAGTGCGGCGAGCAGCAGCACCGACAGCGCCTCGAACGGCAGCACCCAACCGCTGAACAGCGCCCCTCCCATCTCCGACGCGGTCCCCACGCGGGTCGAGTCCAGGTCGATCCGCTCGCCGCCGAGCGTGCCCAGCAGTGTGCCCAAAAGCACGGCAGCCGTGGCTGCCGCCACGACACCGGCCACGATCAGCCGGGCCCGCGGGGCGCCCGGCACCGGACCGGTCGGCGCCCTGGTCAGCATCAGGGCGAACAGCACGAGCACGACCACCGCACCGACATAGATCAACACCTGGATCCATACCAGCAACTCGGCGGCCAGCAGGAGGAAGCAGCCCGCGACGGCGGCCAGGCTTGCCGCCAGCCATAGGGCGGCGTGCACCACACGTGCGGTCGTGACGGCCAGCGCGCCCGCCCCGAGGGCGAGCGCACCAAGCAGCACGAAGGCCAGTTCGACCAGGTTCACCCGCTCGCCTCGCCTTCACCGGCGGCCTTCGTGGCGAGCTCGATCTCCTTGGGTTCGGCGGCACCCGGGTCGTAGGGGGGCGGAGCCGGCACGGTCGCCATCCACTGGTTGAGCCGGTCCTTCTCGTGGGTCATGTCGCGGATGTCGAACTCGGCGTACTCGAACTCCGGCGACCAGTGGAGCGCGTCGAACGGGCAGACGTCGATGCAGATCCCGCAGTACATGCACAGCGAGAAGTCGATCGCGAACCGGTCCAGGACATTGCGACTGCGCGGGCGGCCACCCTCGCGCGCCGGAGGCATCTCCTCCTTGTGCGAGTCGATGTAAATGCACCAGTCCGGGCACTCGCGCGCGCACAACATGCAGACAGTGCAGTTCTCTTCGGTGAGTGCGATGACACCACGGCTTCGCGGCGGAAGCTCCGGCAGGACGTCGGGGTACTGGGCGGTGACCGCCCGCCGGGTCATGCGGCGGAACGTCGTCGCCAGCCCTTGCGCAAGGCCACGTCCGAAACCGATCCGAGTCGGCATGCGTCCCATCTTGGCCCGAATACCGCGAAGAGACGAGCCTCCACGCCCGCCATTATGTGATCTAGGGGCCTCGCGCCGTGTCGAACGACGACTCACCGTCAACTCGTGGCCAGAAAAACGATGATCGCGAGAGTGATTCCGACCGCCGCACTGATGCCGATCACGAGCGGCATCGGCACCCGCCACGCCGACCGGGCTTGCCGGCGGGCACGCCTGGACAGGTGCCGGCTTCCTTTCGGCGGGAGCGGTTCGTCGAGTTCGGACCAGACCGCATGCAGGCCTAGCAGGCTCGTGTCATCGGGTGACAACTTGGGGCGCCCGTCCGGGAGGTAGCCCAGCTCGTCGCCTTGCGCCGGTTCCCGTCGATCGCTCACGAAGGGACCTCCTTGCGGTAATGCAAACACGCGAGAGTAATCGGTTCGCGCCGCAGCCACAAACGGCCCGACGGTTGAATCGCGTCAACCTGCAGACGGACGAGCTAGTTGGACAGCACGTCGCTGGCCTGGCTGACCGCCAGTGCGAGGGACTCCTGCGCAGCCGCGCAGGTTGCCGCGGCCTCGCGAGCCTGCCGGGCGAGCTGGCCACGGCCGTTCTCGTCGACATCGTCGGCCACCTGCGCTGCTGCCCGCACGCAGGCGTCGACCGGATCGACCGAGCCGAGCACGGCAGAGGCCAGCGCCTCGCTCTGACTCCGTGCGGCAGCGAGCGAATCTGATAGCGCCTGTAGTTGTTCGGCCGCCTCGGCGAGCTCACCATCGGCTACCTCGGACGCGGCGATGGCGGCATCGAGTTGCTCCTGCAGCTCGCGGGCTTCGGTTTCGGCGGCGACCACGCGGGTCTGGGCTTCGCGGAGCTCGGCCGTTGTGTCCGCCAGGCGAGTGTTCGCCTGCTCCAACCGGCTGGTCAGTTCGCCGGTGCCGGATGTGGCGTCCTCGCCCTCCGCCGAACCGAGCTGGAGCCCGAAGTACAGCGCGAAGCCGACTGCGATGACCAGGGCGACACCCAGCACCGCGGTCTGCAGCCTCCGCAGGTCGCGGGGCCGGGCGTGCCGGCCTTGCATTCGCTCGGCCGCGATTCCGCTGTCGGGATCGGGCCCGACGTCCTCGCCGGCGAGCAACGGGGCCTGTTCCGACGTTTCAGCAGCCACGGACTCGTCGCCGTCGGATTCGGGCGCGGGCCACTCTTCGGTGTCGACGTCGACAGCGCCGGCGTCCGGCTCCTGCTTCATATGCCTCCCTCATTTGCAGGGTCAGCGGAGCCACTCTAGCGCTGCAGCGCCACCACACCGGTGATCGCCAGCTGCAGCAGGGCGAGCGGGACCAACCCCTGCCAGGCGAGCTTTTGCAGCTGATCGGCCCGAAGTCGAGGGAACGCCACCCGCACCCAGATCACGACGCCGGCCAGCAGGAATACCTTGAGCAGAGTCCACACCGGACCCAGCGCATCCGGGCCGGGCCCCTGCCATCCCCCAAGGAACAGCACCGTGGTCAACCCGCAGAGCACCAGGATGCCGGCGTACTCGGCCAACAAGAAGAACGCGAACCGCAGACCCGAGTACTCGGTCAGCGCCCCAAGGATGATCTCGGCATCGGCGATGGGCATGTCGAACGGCGGGCGGTGAAGTTCGGCGAGCCCGGCGGTGAAGAACACCACGGCACCGATGGCCTGCCACAACATCCACCACGGCCGCCATTCCTCGACGATGCCGGTCAGCGACAGGGTGCCGGCGGCCATCGCGACCGAGGCGGCGGCCAGCACGAACGGCAGCTCGTACGCCAGTAGTTGTGCGGCGTTGCGCAGTCCTCCGAGCAACGAGTACTTGCTCGCGCTGGCCCACCCTCCCATCACCGCGCCGAGCACGGCCACACCCATCACCGCCAGCACCACGAGCAGCCCGGCGTCCACGTCCGCCCCCACCCAGCCGGGAGCGAGTGGAATGAACGCGAGCGCGACCAGGTAGGGCACCAGGGCCACGCCCGGCGCGAGCCGGTAGACGGTGCGATCGGCCTTCGCGGGCAGCACGTCTTCCTTCTGGACGAACTTCACGCCGTCAGCAATCAGCTGCGCCCAGCCGTGGAACCCGCCGGCGTACATCGGACCGACCCGGCCCTGCATGTGGGCCATCACCTTGTGTTCGGCCTGCCCGATGATCAGCGGCAGCACAAGGAACGCGACCACGACAAGCACGATGCGAACGATGGCCTCGAGGACGTCCATCACGTCGCGTCACCACCGGCGGCGTCGGGCTCCGACTCATCCTCGGCCGCCGGTGGTTCCCCGACGCCCTCACGTTGCTCCGGGGGCTCCGGCCGGCGCGGTCCCCACGACGGATCCGGAACTCCGGGCGGAAGCATCCGCCGACGTGAAGGCGCGGCGCGACCTTCGCCACCCTCACCGGGCTCCTTGGCTCCCGGCCACGGCTTGGCCGCACGGGCCGCGAGAACGAACTCCTTGCGAAGCGGATGACCCTCGAACCCGTCGGGCAGGAGCAGCGGAGCGAGGTTCGGGTGGCCGTCGAATTCGATTCCGAACATCTCGTGCGTCTCCCGTTCGTGCCACCCCGCCCCGCGGTAGACCCCCGTAGCCGACGCGATCCTGGGATTGTCGCGAGGCAGGCGAGTGCGCACGAGCAGGTGCAGGACGGGACGTTGGCCGATGTCCGCGACGTGTGCGACGACGGAGAAGCCCTCGTCCAGCTCGTCGACCGCGGAGAGCCAGTCGAAGAACGACAGTCCCGCATCGCGCGCGGCTTGCAGTGTCGCGACCCAGCGTTCGGCCGGCACGTCGAACACCGGCACCCCGAAGGCATCACCGACCAGGGCGCCCTCGCCCGCGGCCTCCGCGAGCCGGACCGCCCAGTCGCCCTCCTGGGGGGTACGGGCGGGTTCGGCCGGTTCGGTCACGCGCGGCCTCCTCGTTCGACTCGGTCAGGAGTCTAGGCGCAACGGATGCGATTTCCAGGGTGCAACGGCTCGGTGGCGAAGCTCACGTCGGCCGAAACGGACCTTTGTGAACAAGGACAAACCAGGCCCACGTACCCTTCTTGACGTGACATCGTTGCCCGCGGCCGCGCCGCTGGTCGTCCGTACCATCGCGATCGACGACCCCGGGCCACTGCTCAATCTGCTTCCCGAACGGTCGCCTTTCGCATGGGTCCGCCGTGGCGACGGACTCGTCGGGTGGGGCACGGCGGCCCGCTTCGACGCCACCGGTGAGGGACAGATCGCCGCTGCGGACAGGTGGTGGCGGGGGCTCACCGCACGCACCGTCGTACGTGACGAGGTCGGGCTACCGGGGTGCGGCACGGTCGCGTTCGGCTCGTTCGCCTTCGACGATGATCTCGGCACGTCCACCCTCATCCTGCCGAAGGTCGTCGTGGGCCACCGCAGCGGCCGCTGGTGGGTGACAACCGTCGGGGAGAACGGCGCCCTGCCGCCCACTCCTTCGTTGCCCAGCGGCAGGCAGCCGCGGAATCCGGGCATGGTCACCTTCGCGGACGGCGCCCGAAGCGGCGCCGAGTGGGAGCTCACGGTCGCCGAAGCGGTGCTGCGCATCAACACTGGCGAGCTGGAGAAGGTAGTGCTGGCGCGCGACCTGGTGGCCGAGGCAGCCGGTCCGGTCGATCCTCGCTGGCCGCTGATTCGGCTGGCAGAGCAGTATCCGCGATGCTGGACCTTCAGCGTCGACGGTCTCCTCGGCGCCACCCCGGAGATGCTCGTCCGGCTCGAACGCGGCCTGATCACATCCCGAGTGCTGGCCGGCACGATCCGGCGGACCGGCGACGACGAGCACGATCTGGCTCTCGCGGCCTCGCTGGCCCGTTCGAGCAAGGACCTCGAGGAGCACGAGTACGCGGTGCGTTCGGTCGCGCACGCCCTAGAACCGTATTGCTCGAGCATGAACGTGCCGGAAACCCCGTTCGTCCTGCACCTGCCGAACGTCATGCACCTCGCGACGGACGTGGCCGGAGTGGCGGCCGACGGGGTGAGCTCGCTCGGCCTGGCCGCCGCATTGCACCCGACGGCCGCCGTGTGCGGTACACCGACCGAGCGCGCGCGTGAGCTCATTCGCGAACTCGAGGGTATGGACCGCGCCCGGTACGCCGGCCCAGTGGGATGGATCGACAGCTACGGCGACGGCGAGTGGGGAATAGCACTGCGATGCGCCCGAATCGACCCTGAGCGACCGGAACGTCTACGGTTGTTCGCCGGGTGCGGCGTCGTGGCGGGCTCGGATCCGAGCGCCGAACTAGCCGAGAGCGCGGCCAAACTGGTGCCCATGCGCGACGCGCTCACCGGCTGAGCGCATCAGAAACGGCAACTCGCAAGCGGGCATGAAGCTCGCGATGGGTCTGCCGGCCGGCCACGACCTCGACCACCCGCACACCGGGCCGCGGCTCCAGCAGGGCCGGCAGCGACTCAGCGTCGGCTCGCTCATACGACGTGCCCGTCGCCGCGCACAATGCTGCAAGATCGACACCGTGCGGCGTCCCGAAGACCCGCTCGAACGTGGCCTGGTGCTCGGGCGCCCCCTGCTCCAGAAGACCGAAGATGCCCCCACCGTTGTCGTTGACGACGACGACGCACAGATCCGGACGCGGCTCGCCGGGCCCGATCACCAGGCCGTTCGAGTCATGCAGAAAGGTCAAATCCCCGATCAGCGCGTACGCGGGAACGCCGGGCCGCCCGAGAGCAGCCCCGACCGCGGACGAGACGGTGCCGTCGATTCCGGCGACCCCGCGGTTGGCGTACACATACCGAGGCAGGGCGCCGCCTACGAGATCGACGTCCCGTACCACCGACGACGAACCAAGGAACAGCAGGGCTTCGGCCGCGAGCCCGCGCACGACCGCGCGCGCGACACTGAGGCCGGTCGCCGTGTCGTCCTCGTCCAATGCTGCGTCGACGGCCGCCCGGGCCAGCTCGCCGGCCTTGCGCCAGGCGGCCAGGAAGCCCGGATCGCCCGGCTCACCGCGGACGTCGAGCAGCACCGCGGCCGGAAGTACCCGCCGCGCGGCGTGTGCGACGTCCGCCCAGGCTGAGCCGGGTGCGACGACGTCGACGGGTGCGATATCGCCGCGAAGCAACCGAATGATCGATCGAGCCAGCGTGGGGCGACCGACGACCAGAATCCGGTCCGGCGGGTGTTGCCGCACCCATGACTCGCAGGCGGCCACCAGCGGCGCACATTCGACCACGTCGACCGAGCCCCCGCGAGCCGCCGGCTCGGCCAGTACCGGCCAGCCACGATGACCGCCAAGCCGGATGGCCGCCTGCTGCACAGCCTCCGAAGCGTCGCCCACGACGACGAGAGTGCGGGCGCCGAGGTCGCGCAGCCGGGCCGGGTGGGTCTGCGCCGGGGCGTTCGTCCACGGCCGGCCGGCCTCACGCCCGTCCAGCGGTTCGATCCAGGCCTCGTCGCCGTCGGGAGTGAGCGGCTCGCGCAGCGCGACATTGAGATGTACCGGACCCTGATCGCCGGCCGGCCGGCCCTGGGCTGCGAGCACGGCCCGGCTCACCGTCGACCGCCAGTAGGCGACCTGTCCGGTTCGCGAATCGGGAGCGACGATGTCGTGGTCGTACCGGACCGACGTCCCGAAGATCCGGCTCTGCTCGATGGTCTGGTTGGCGCCGACGCCTTGCAGCTCTCCCGGCCGGTCTGCCGAGATGACTATGAGCGGGACCGCGGCATGGTGCGCCTCCAGGACGGCAGGATGCAGGTTCGCCACCGCGGTGCCCGATGTCGTGACAACCGCGGCGATGCCGGCCGAGCGGGCCAGGCCCACCGCCAGGAAGCCGGCCGACCGCTCGTCGATTCGCACGTGCAGAGACAACCGCCCGGCAGTGTCCGCGGCCTGGAGGGCGAACGCCAGCGGTCCGGAGCGCGAACCCGGTGCGAGCACGACAGCCGTCACTCCGCAGCGCACCAGCTCGTCCACCAGCACACGGGCGAGCGCCGTCGAAGGATTCACATCCCCCAGGCTAGGCCGTCCACCATCGCGATCTTGACGCGATCCGCAGCGCATGAGGGTGTGGATTGCATCAAGATCCCTGACTGACCCTGGCGATGCGGTCGGTCCACCAGGTGATAGTCGGTTCGTCGGCGCGGACGGCGGCGAGCCTCGTCCCGGACGGGACGGGACGGCGAACCGGAATCGCGCCGTCGACGGCCACCAGCGGGTTGTCCACCACGTCATGCGCTAGCAGGCCCACGGTGGCCAGCCCGCACGCGTAGGGCAGCTCCGGTAGCGCTGCGGCCAGCGCGACACCCGCTGCGACGCCGACGGACGTCTCCAGAGCGGACGAGACCACGACGGGAAGGCCGATCCGCTCGGCGATCCGCAGACACTCACGGACCCCGCCAAGCGGCTGGACTTTCAGCACGGCGATGTCGGCGGCCTGGCGCTCCGCCACCCGCAGCGGATCATCGGCTCGGCGGATGGACTCGTCCGCTGCGATGGGAATGTCGAGCTTGCGCCGCACGGCGGCGAGTTCCTCGATGGTCCTGCATGGTTGCTCGGCGTACTCCAGACCACCGGCCGCCCGGTCATAACGCGGCAGCAGGCTCGTCGCTCCTTCGACGTCCCAGGCTCCGTTGGCGTCCACCCGGATCCGGCCGCCGGGTCCCAGCTCGTCACGAACCGCACGCAGCCTTTCTTCGTCCTCGGCAGGCGACTGTCCGGCGGCCGCCACCTTCACCTTCGCCGTCGTGCACCCCGGAAACCGCGCCAGCACTCCGGCCACGTCCTCGGGTGAAACCGCCGGCACGGTGGCGTTGACGCCAACCCGGGTGCGCACGGCCGGCGGCCATCCGTGGTCGGCCGCCTCGCGAGCGGCCCGCCACCACGAGGTGGCTTCGGCGTCGCAGTACTCCCTGAAAGGGGAGAACTCCCCCCACCCGGCCGGGCCGCGGATCAAGACACCTTCGCGCACGTCGATGTCTCGAAAGCGGGTTCGCAGTGGTATCGCGTAAACGTGCAAGCCGCTCAACGTACCTCGAGGGACTCGGTGAGCTGCTCGAACGTCGCCTCGACCGCCGGCCTCTCGGACTCGGGCCCGGACGCCAGCGTCTGCATGACGTAGTCCTCCGTTGAGATCAAGGTGAACACGACGAACATATCGTCGCCGTAGCTCATCTCCACGTCCACGGCGTGCTGTCCCAACAGCTCGGTGTCTTCGGACGAGAGAATCTCGCCGCCGAGGGTATTCGCCACGCCGGCTATCCCCGCCTCGAGGTCGTACGAGTCGCCGGGTGTTTCGATGATGTTGAATCCGACCTCGATGCCGTCGTCGGTGGTCACCGCGTAGTTTCGCAACTCCACCTCACCGCCGTCCTCGGTGACCGCGGTGTCTTTCAACGGTTCAGTCGGGTCTGGAAGCAGGAATGTCGCTCCGCTGGGCTCGTCGGTGACGGTCACCCAGCCGGCCGGCCGGTCCGCCGCGGGCTCGTCCGATCCCTCGTTGAGGGTATCGGGATCGATGATCTCGTCGCCGCTCGCGCGTGACTCGTTGATTTCTGTGCGCTCGGCCGCAGGTCCGTCGTCGCCGCAGGCCGCGGAGGCGAACATGACAACTGCGATGGAGATCAGAAGTGGCTGACGCGGCATAGCTGAGTCGTCCCCCGAATGGCGGTCTGCTAATCCGGCCGATCGCCGCAAGCGATCAGCGCGCACGCGAGACTAGTGGAATTCGCTGGGTGCGTACCGGGTGATCTGTGGAACGCCCGCTAACGTTCACGACGCTGCGCAACGAAGGAGCGATGCAATGACATCCGGACCGTTCGACCCATCGGTGTGGCGCATCGTCGACGGGTTCGAGTTCACCGACATCACCTACCACCGCCACATCTCGCAGGGCACGGTTCGGATCGCGTTCGACCGGCCGGAGGTTCGCAATGCCTTCCGGCCGCACACGGTCGACGAGTTGTACCTGGCTCTCGATCATGCGCGGATGACCACGGACGTCGGGTGTGTGCTGCTCACCGGCAACGGGCCATCGCCCAGGGACGGCGGGTGGGCGTTCTGCTCCGGCGGCGACCAGCGGATCCGGGGCCGGGACGGCTACCGGTATGCCAGCGGAGATGAGGCCGCGACGGTTGATCCGGCCCGGGCCGGACGGTTGCACATTCTCGAGGTGCAGCGGCTGATCAGGTTCATGCCGAAGGTCGTGATCTGCGTGGTGCCGGGTTGGGCGGCCGGCGGCGGGCACAGCCTTCATGTCGTGTGCGATCTGACCATCGCGAGCGCTGAGCACGCGCGCTTCAAGCAGACCGATGCCGACGTGGGCTCCTTCGACGGCGGGTTCGGGTCGGCCTATCTCGCTCGGCAGATCGGTCAGAAATTCGCTCGCGAGCTCTTTTTCCTCGGGAACGAGTATTCGGCTGCCGACGCGCATCGGATGGGTATGGTCAACGCTGTCGTTCCGCACTCTGATCTGGAATCCGTCTCTCTCGAATGGGCCGCCAAGATCAATGGAAAGAGCCCTACCGCCCAGCGTATGCTCAAGTACGCCTTTAATGCCATCGACGACGGAATGGTCGGCCAGCAAATCTTCGCGGGCGAGGCCACCCGGCTGGCGTACATGACGGACGAGGCGGTCGAAGGCCGGGACGCCTTCCTGGAAAAGCGTGACCCTGACTGGTCGCGATTCCCCCGGTACTACTGACGGTCAAGGCATGTCCAAGCCGGGTAAGTGACTTTGGGGGCCGTGGTCCGTACGCTGGGCGCGCGATGTCGAAAACGCGATCTCTAGAAACAGTGACCGCGTCGCCGGGAAATGCCGGCGAGATGCTGGCAGCGGTGCGCGCCGCGCTGGCCGGCGGTCCGGCGGTCCTTCCGTTGCCGGCCGCACCCGAGCCGGCCCGAACATCGCTGCTCGATGCGCTGCGACCGGACCTGCCGCTCGAGGAGGGCGCGGCGTTGGTCGTACCCACGTCCGGGTCCACCGGCGAACCCAAGGGCGTGCTGCTGACGGCGGACGCAGTGCTCGCCTCCGCCGATGCGACCCATGTCCGGCTCGGCGGGCCGGGCCGGTGGCTGCTGGCGCTGCCGACGACCCATATCGCCGGCCTGATGGTGCTCGCCCGTTCCGTCGTGGCGGGCGTGGACCCGGTCG
>DATHUM010000377.1:0-2797 GCA_035462225.1 Jiangellaceae bacterium
CGTCGGGTGTGGTCACCTTCAAGATTTCGCCAGACCAGGCCGCGACATCGCCGCCCGAGCATCGCGGCCTGCGCCGCGACGACATCCGGCTGCTCGTCGCTCGGCCGTCCCTTGTCGAGCACCGGCGATTCACCGAGCTGCCGGACATCCTGGAGCCAGGTGACCTTCTGGTGATCAACACGTCGGGCACCCTGCCGGCCGCCGTCGACGCGTCCGGCCGAGCTGGAGCGGTGCATGTTTCCACGGCGCTCGACGACGGCTGCTGGGTCGTCGAACTCCGGCGCGGTGACAATCGTGGGCCGGACCAGAACCTGAGACCAGGAGAATGGCTGGAGTTGGCCGGCGGCGTGCGCCTCGAGGTCCTGGAACCGTACCCGCGAGCCGGGCTACGGTCGGCCCGGCTCTGGCGGGCACGACCGACCGGAGTGGTCGACCTGGTCGCCTACCTGCGACGTTACGGTCGCCCGGTAAGTTACGAATACCTCGACGCTCAGTACCCGATCACCGCTTACCAGACCGTGTACGCGACGACGCCCGGCAGTGCCGAGATGCCGAGCGCCGGCCGGCCGTTTTCCGAAACACTCCTGGTGCGGCTGATGGCTCGCGGCATTACCGTCGCACCGATCGTCCTTCACGCCGGCGTCTCTAGTCCGGAGTCGCACGAGCCACCCTTTCCGGAGCGGTACGAAGTTCCACCCGTGACCGCTCGGCTGGTCAACAGTGCGCTGGCGGCCGGCGACCGCGTCATCGCGGTCGGGACTACTGTGGTCCGCGCACTGGAGACCTGCGCGACGCCGGACGGAGTCGTCCATGCCGGTCGGGGATGGACCGACCTGGTACTGAACCCGGACCGGCCGTCGCGGGTGGTGACCGGGCTGATCAGTGGCTTGCACGAACCTGGCGCCAGCCATCTGAAACTTCTCGAGGCGGTCGTGGGCCCGGCCCTGGTCCGCTCGGCCTACCGGGCCGCCGTCGACCACGGTTACCTGTGGCACGAGTTCGGTGACTCGACCGTGTTTCTACCTGATCGGCAATCCACATCCTGAGCGCGCGATTCGGTAGCGGGAGCGCGGCAGATCGACAACGATCGGAAGTGTTCGCATCACGCTACCGATGGGGAGGTAGTCATGGGCTCCGTAGCCCGCATCACCCACATCAGCGCCCGTTCCGAGACGAGTTTCGACGACGCGGTAAGGGTCGGCATCGAACGTGCCAACTCCACGCTGCGCAACGTCAGCGGCGCGTGGGTCAAGGACATGAAGGTGGAGTGCACCGACGGGCAGATCACTGCGTTCCAGGTGGTCATGGAGGTAACCTTCGTCCTCGAGTGACCGCCCGTTCTGAGAACGCGGTCAGGCACGACGACCCCGTGGCCCTACCGCCTGTTGGCGGCCGGGCCACGGGGTCGCTTCTTACTCGCCGTTGCCGGTCGGAGGCTGACTAGCTCTCGTCGCCCAGTCGAGTTTGAGCGCCCATCGAATCAGCCGACTGATCGCTCGCAGTCTCCTTGGCTCCCGTTGGGGACGTGCTAGTGGTCTCTGACGCCGACTTTCTGGCCGGAGCTTTCTTCGCTGCCGGAACCTTCTTTGCCGCAGGGGCCTTCGTGGCCGGTGTGGACTTCCTCGCCGGTGCCTTCTTCGTGACTTCCGGGCCACCTGCTGCCGGAGCCTCCGTCTTCGGTGTGGACGGCTCGGTGGGCACGTGCGGTTCGTCTCCGGTATCCGCGAGTGCCTCGTCGGGGCTGGCGCCCGCAGTGTCGTCGGCCGGGCTGGCGCCCGCAGTGTCGCCAGCCGGCTTGTCGCCCGCAGTGTCGTCGGCCGGGCTCGGCACCCAGGGGGCGGCGGACGGGTCGTAGGTAGTCCACTGCTCGGCGTTGCCGCGCCGCCGGAGGACGGCGGCGACCCCGGCACCGGCAGCGGCGAAGCCGCCCAGTACGAACGCGAGCCGCTTGCGCCGCTTCTTCTTCCGTGCCCCTTCGGCACGGGCGTGCGACCGTTCGGATACGTCGCCGGCGCGCTCAGACACCTTGTCCGCAGCCGCGGCGATGGCTTCTGCCAGCCGGGGCACGACGTCGTCCAGCATCTTCTCCCTGGCACTGGCGGCGGCAGGAGCGACGCGTTCACGGGCGGCTTCCACAGCGGGTGTCGCGCGCTCTATCGCCGACTCGACGACAGGAGCGATGCGCTCACGCGCCATGGCCACCCGCGGCGCTGCGGCATCCCGCGCCGAGGTCGCGTACGGCTTGAGCCGGTCGGCTAGATCAGATACGCCTTCTGCGCCTGCCTCCCCAGCTTTGCGGGCCGCCTCCTTTGCCGCCAGGCGTGCGGTGACGGCGGCCTCCTTGGCGGCTTTGGCGGCTTCACGCGCCTTGTCAGCCGCGTCGGCGCGTCCCTTGCGCCGGCGCAACTTCGCGCGAACGTCGGTGAATGCGAACATCTCGGGCCTCCTCGTAGCCTCTTGTTAGGCCACTTCCCCGTACAACACCCGATCATGCCGCGTTCCGGGCCGGATGCCCAGCGAACCACGGACATGGAAGGATGAGGTCCGTCACTTGTCATCACGTGAAAGGCTCAATGTGGCCGAGGAGCTGTACGCGACGCTGGCTACCAACCGCGGCGACGTCACGGTCAAGCTGTTCCAGAACCACGCACCGAAGACGGTGCGCAACTTCGTCGAGCTCGCAGAAGGCACCCGAGAGTGGGTCGATCCGGATACCGGGCAGCGGACCACCACGAAGCTGTACGACGGCACGATCTTCCACCGGGTGATCGCCGGCTTCATGATCCAGGGTGGCGAC
>DATHUM010000378.1:0-13136 GCA_035462225.1 Jiangellaceae bacterium
CCGGTCGCGCGGTGATGGTGGCCGGCAGCACCGTCGTTGTGAGCATGCTCGGCCTGTTCGCGATGGGCCTTTCGTTCATGCGGGGCGCCGCGGTGGTCACCATCGCCGCCGTGCTGATCGTGATGGCGGCGGCGGCGACACTGTTCCCGGCGCTGCTGGGATACCTGGGCGCCCGCATCGACCGGCTACGGCTACCGCTGGGCCGCCGGCGGACCGTCCGCATCGCCGAGGGCGGGCACCTCGAACCCGCACGTGCCTGGGTGTGGTGGAGCCGGCTTGTCGACCGGCACAGCATCATCGCCAGTGTCGTCGGGATCGGTCTTTTGCTAGCCCTCGCGGCCCCGTTCCTTGGGGCCCGGTTCGGGTTCCCTGATGCCGGCAACAACGTCGAGGAGACCTCGACCCGGCAGGCGTACGACATGATCACCGACGGCTTCGGCGCCGGTTCCAACGGCCCACTCGTGTTGGCCGCCGACCTGTCGGGGGCCGAGGATCCGTCGGTTGCAGAGCAGGTTGCGGCGGCGGTCGCGGAGGCGCCCGGGGTCGCCACCGTCCTGCCTCCCGTGCCCAGCCCCGCTGGCACTGCGGCCCTCATCACCGTCATTCCCGTCAACGGCCCCCAGCATGCCGACACCGAGGACCTCGTACACGAGCTGCGCGACGAGGTGCTCCCGGACGTGACGGCCGGCACGGGTGCCGACGTCCACGTCGGTGGTGTCGTGGCGATGGGCATCGACAGCAACTCCAACACGGTCGAGCGGCTGCCGTTCCTGATCGGCGGCGTGGTGGCGCTATCGATGTTGTTGTTGCTGCTCTCGTTCAGGAGCATTGCCATACCGGTGACGGCGGCGGTGATGAACCTGCTGTCGGTCGCGGCCGCCTATGGGGTGATCGCCCTGGTGCTCGAGGGCGGCTGGCTCGGGCAGCTGATCGGCATCGACACGGCCACTCCGATGCCGGCGTTCATTCCAGTGCTTGTATTCGCGGTCCTGTTCGGCCTGTCGATGGACTACGAGGTGTTCCTGATCAGCCGGATGCGGGAGTCGTGGGTGCGTACCGGCGACAACAGCCGGGCGATCGTTGACGGACTGGCCGGTACCGGCAGGGTCATCACTGCCGCGGCCGCGATCATGATCGTGGTGTTCGCCGCCTTCATCCCAAGTGACGAGGTCTTCATCAAGGTCATCGGTGTCGGCATGGCCGCGGCGATCCTGATCGACGCGACAGTGGTCCGGATGCTGCTGGTGCCCGCGATCATGCATTGGCTGGGCAAGGCGAACTGGTGGCTGCCGAAGGCTCTTGACCGCCGGATGCCTCAGCTCTACGTCGAGGGTCGCCCGGAGGTCTTCCTGGACTCGGCCGCTCCGCCGGAGGCCGGCCGCGAAAAGGTCGGCGCGCTGGCTTAGCCCATTCGCCCCTTTGTCGTTCGATCACGTTCGGCATGCGGCGCGACTTAGCTACATGGCTGCGTGCATGTAGCTACGTCGGCCCGCCTGCCGAACGTGATCGAACGTCAGCGGACGAGGTCGTCGAACAGGCGGGACAGCTCGGCCTCCGGCTTCTCGGTCAGGCCGCTGTGAACGGGGCCCGGCTGGACGATGGTGCTGCGCGGTGCGGTGAGCCACCTGAAACGTTCCCCACGGCCGGCCGCCGAGGCGGGCCCCGTCGTGCCGGCACAAATCGCCTTGATCGCGTCGACCGCCGCGGCTACCGCTTCGATATCGGCCGACGGGTCGAGGGCGAGCAAGCGAGCCTCGTTCACGTGGACTCCGGCCCCGAGGTAGTCCGCCGCCTGGCAGTACACGATGACGCCGACGTTGAGGCACTCGCCGCGTTCGATTCTGGGGACCGCGCGGACCAGTGCGTACTCGAAAACCTTCACGCGACCGCCCTCGGTAACCAGGCGCGCGACTCCGCCGCCCGGGCTGCCAGGTACTCGACGTAGAGCGGCCGGTCGTCTGCCGGCAGCCAGTCCTCCGGCACCAACGCGACCACCTCGGCCAGCAGGTCCACGGTGACGAGCGGTGACAGTTCGGCGTCGGCGACCCCGAGACCGGTCACGAAAGGCGCGAGCGCGTGGTCCTCGAGGGGATAGGGGCGCTTGGCGAACTCCTCCGGTCCCGGCCAGGTGTGCTGGAACAGCAACGCCGCGCCGTGGTCGATGGCCCACAGCTCGTGATGCCACACCAGCAGGTTCGGGTTGCGCCAGGAGCGATCCACGTTCACCGTGAGGGCGTCCAGCCACATGATCATCGCCGCGACGGCCGGGTCGGGCTGCCACGCGATGCCGTCGTAGCCAAGGGCACGAGGCAGAAAGTCAACTCCGAGATTGGTTCCCGCACTGGCCAGCAACAGTTCCTGGACTTCCGGATCGGGCTCGAGCCGACCTATCGCCTCGTCAAGTTCGACGAGTACCAGGTCGGGGACGCGGATCTCGAGCCGCCGGGCGAGCTCCCCGACGATGATCTCGGCGATCAGCGCCTTGACGCCCTGGCCGGCACCGCGGAACTTGACGACGTAGGTGCCCAGATCGTCGGTTTCCACCAAGCCCGGCAGGGATCCACCTTCGCGTAACGGCTCGACAAACCTCATTGCCCGGACGGTAGGCAGCGAGGCAACATCGACCTGGCCCATGAAATCAGACGGTACGGCACTACCCTGGTGTCCGTCGCGTCCGATCGGGCGCACGGCAAAGTCACCGACTACGAACGAGGTCTTCCGTGCCTACCGGCAAGGTGAAGTGGTACGACACCGAGAAGGGCTTCGGCTTTCTCTCCAGGGACGAGGGCGGCGATGTCTTCGTCCACTCCTCCGCGCTGCCTTCGGGAGTGCCCTCGCTTAAACCCGGCCAACGGGTCGAGTTCGGCGTGGCCGAAGGCAAGCGTGGCGAGCAGGCCTTGTCGGTGCGAGTGTTGGACCCGCTCCCATCGGTCGCGGCGGCGCAGCGCAAGAAGCCCGACGACATGGTCACGATCATCGAGGATCTGATCAAGTTGCTCGACGGGCTGTCGAACACCTACCGGCGGGGCAGGCACCCCGATCGCAGGTCTGCGACCAAGGTGGCGTCGGTGCTGCGCGCGGTCGCTGACGACCTCGAGCTCTAACCCGTCTGCAGTCGGCGGCGAATGGGCTTGACCTGCTGGGCGAGGATCAATCCGGTCAGCAGCAAGGCAGCGGCCAGACCGAAGCCCAGGCTTGGAATCAGTGGCAGGGCAATGCCCAGGAAGCCGCCGACAACCCAGGCGAGCTGAAGCAGCGTCTCCGACCGGGCGAATGTGCTGGTACGGACCTGGTCCGGTACATCCCGCTGGATCACCGCGTCCAGCGACAATCGGCCGAGCTGCTGGCTGAAGCCGGCCGTCAGCCCCACGATGAGCACCATTACCAGGCCCCAGAGCACGGCTGTCAGTGCGGCCACCAGCGTCGCGGAAGCCAGCAGGATCAGCACGATCCGGTCGGGATTCCGGGCGCGGACGGTAGCTCCAAGGGCCGTACCGCCCGTGCTGCCGAGCCACGCCGCGATCACGAGAAGCCCGATGGCGACGGTGTCGGACAGGCCCGCGACCGGCTCCTCGCGGAGGAGGAAGGCGACGAACAAGGTGAGGAATCCGTTGAATCCACGGATAACCGCGTTGGCGCGCAGCGCGCGAACAACCGCTGCCCCGACCCGGAAGGGACGACCCGGCGCGGCCACCCCCTCCCGCAGTGAGACCTCCCGCTCACCCACCGTCGAGTCCACCTTCGAAGGCAGCAGGATGGCCAGCACCGTCGCACCCACATACGCGATGAAGGCCATGTACAGGGGCCAGTCCGAGCCGATCTGAGCCAGCCCGATACCGACCGGAGCCGCCACTGCTGCACCGGCGACCCCCGCCAGCGAGAGCCGGGAGTTCGCCGTGACCAGTTCGACGGACGGTGGAAGGACGCGTGGCACCGCCGCGGCCCGGGCGATGGCGAAGGCCCGGGATGCGACGAGCACGCCGAATGCGGCCGGGTAGAGCCACAGGTCGTCGCTGACGATGCTGCTCGCCATCACCCAGGCGAGAAAGGCGCGCAGCGCCGTGGACGTTCCGATCGCCCATCGCCGGCCGTGGCGGAACCGGTCGAGGAACGGGCCGATGACAGGTGCGATGACGGCAAACGGCGCCATCGTCACGAGCAGGTACAGCGCGACCTGCCCTCGCGCTTCAGATGTCGCGGCGGAGAAGAACAGCGTGTCGGCAAGGGCGATGGTGATCAGGGTGTCACCTATCGCGTTGACCCCGTTGAGCTCGATCACCCGCGACAGGCCGGATTCGCCGGCGCCTTCGGCCGTGGTGGCCCGCCTCAGCCGCGCGGCTCCCTTCCGCGCGGCCCGCGACGTGGATGTGGCGGCGCCACGAGCGGCCCGGGACGTCGAGGCGGCAGCCGCCTTGGCCGCTCGTGCAGAGACCCCGGCGACCCGGCGCGCGCGGCCGGGCTCGGCGCCGGGCCCTTGCTGATCTGCCTGCCTCACGCGCACTATCCAATCTCATCCCGATTCGCGTCGACGGCAGGCCGCCCACCAGTCCAACCTCGCCCCTGGCTGTGAATCTGCCGTCTATTTTGCGACAATTCCCAGTTGTGACTCCCGCACCGTCGCGACCCCGCTCCTACAAGGCGGACGGCACCTGCGTGGCCGCCGTCGACATCGCCCGCGCCGCCGCGATCGAGACAGGGGGCGCGGACCAGGTCGGCGGCCACCTCGGCCACGACGTCGAGGGTGATCGCGTCGTCACCCACTACTTCGAGTGCACAGCCACCGGGTATCGCGGTTGGCGCTGGTCGGTCACGGTGGCACGCGCTTCGCGAGGCAAGGCCGTCACCGTCGATGAATGTGTCCTCCTGCCGGGCCCGGACGCCGTCCTGGCGCCGGCCTGGGTGCCGTGGGAGGAGCGGGTCACGCCGGGTGACCTCGGTCCCGGCGATCTGATGCCGACGCCGGACGACGACCCGAGGTTGGTGCCGGGCTACACGGGTGTCGATCAGGATCCTGACCCGCTCGCCACCAAAGAAGTTCTGGACGAGCTCGGGCTTGGGCGTGCCCGGCTGCTGTCACCGCAAGGCCGTGAAGAGGCGGCCGCCAGATGGCGCGCGGGCCACGGCGGACCCGACACCGAGATCGCGCGAGCCGCGCCGGCCCAGTGCGAGACGTGCGGGTTCATGATCCGGCTCAGCGGTGCGTTGGGCCGGGCCTTCGGTGTGTGCTCCAACGAGCGCACCCCGTTCGACGGGCGCGTCGTCTCGTACGACCACGGCTGCGGCGCACACTCGGACGTTCGCGTCGCGCAAGTCGGCTACGACCCGCCGGAGCCGGTGTTCGACACCATGTCGTACGACCTGGTGTTCGATGATGACTCCGATGAGGAGTCCAGCCGGTCTTGATCCATTCAGCACGGAGCGCCTACGGGCGACCGTGCTCGCCGCGTGGGCGGCCTCGCCTGCCAGGTTCCGCGAGGATGCCAACGCCGAGGAGGAACTCTCCAGAGGCGCCTACCGCGACCGGGTGATCGTCGAGCTGGCTCAGAACGCCGCCGACGCCGCGGCCCGGGCGGGCGTACGGGGGCGAGTTCTGCTGCGGCTGCGCGGCTCGGCGCTGCTGGCCGCGAACACCGGTGCTCCGCTCGACGCGGCCGGCGTGGAGGGCCTGTCCACACTTCGTGCCTCCACCAAGCGGGACGAGGGTGCGGTGGGCCGGTTCGGCGTCGGGTTCGCCGCTGTGCTTGGGGTGAGCGACGAGCCGGCCGTGCTGTCGCGAACCGGCGGCGTTCGCTGGTCGCGCGACGAGGCGGTGACCGCCGTCGCGGCCCTTCCGGAGCTGGCCGCGGAGCTGGCCAGGCGCGGATCCGCCGTTCCGGTGCTCCGACTGCCCTCTCCAGCTGACGGTGAGCCGCCGCCGGGCTACGACACCGCGGTGCGGCTACCGCTGCGTGACGACACCGCTCGGGAGCTCGTGCGCTCGCTTCTCGATGCGGTGGACGACGCATTGCTGCTGTCACTGCCCGCCATCGAGGAAGTCGTGATCGACACGGGGGCCGCTACCAGGACGCTCCGCGCGGAGTGGAGCGGCTCCGACGTCCTCGTCGCCGAAGGCGATCGGCGGACCCGGTGGCGCCTGGTCGAGCGGACCGGCTCGGTGCCGGCCGAACTGCTGGCCGACCGGCCCGTGGAAGAGCCTGACCGGTGGCAAGTGGCGGTGGCGGTGCCAAGGCGTGCCGACGGCCACCCTGAGCCGCTGCCGCCGTCGGTGCCGCGGGTCGTTCACGCACCGACACCGACGGACGAGCGCACCGATCTGCCGGTGCTCTTGCTGGGGAGCTTTCCGCTGGACTCCTCCCGCCGCCGCGTCGTCCCAGGGCGGCTTACCGACATGTTGGCCGACGAGGTGGCGATCGCCTACGCGCAGGTCGTCACGGACTTGGCCGCCGCCGGCCCAGCGGTATTCGATCTGATTCCAGGCCCGCTGCCGGTCAGCGAGCTCGATGCCACGCTGCTGCGGTCGATCACCCCGGCGCTTGCCGGTGCCCGGTTCGTGCCGGCGGCCCACCCGGGTCGAGCCGGCCGGCCCGAACTGCTTGCGCCGCGAGACGTGGTGCTCGTCGAGGGCCTGCGAGCCGCCGCCGCCCCCGCCGCCGTGGCGCCATTC
Source organism: Jiangellaceae bacterium (assembly GCA_035462225.1). Classification (GTDB taxonomy): domain Bacteria; phylum Actinomycetota; class Actinomycetes; order Jiangellales; family Jiangellaceae; genus JASLBX01. The sequence goes on from DATHUM010000378.1 coordinate 6,665, forward strand.
GTGACCGGACTCGCCGATCCGCAATGGTGGCGCACCGAACCCCTGCGGCGCCTCGGTGCGACCGTGGTCCGCCTCGCGGAGGTGGTGGACACACTGGGCGAACTGCAACTCGAGCCGGGCGAGTGGCGTGAGCTCTACGCTGCGTTGGACGGCGCCGATCTCGAATCACTGGCGACGCTGCCGGTGCCACTCGCCGACGGCCGGGTGGTCCGAGGCGCCCGGGGCGTGTTGCTGCCGACAGGGGACGTGAACCCTGCCTTGCTGGGGCCGCTCGGGCTCCGCGTGGCGGCCACCGACGCCGTCCACCCGCTGCTGGCCCGAATCGGCGCGATCGAAGCGTCCGCAGCTGTCGTGCTGCGGGATCCCGCGGTCCGCGCGGCGGTGGACGCGCAGGACGAGGCGGTAGCCGACTCGGTGCTCCGTCTCGTGCAGGCATCGGGGCTGACGGCCGACGAGGAGCCCTGGCTTGCCCGCACGCTCGTCCCGGACGGGACCGGGTCGCTCGCGCCGGCCGGCGAACTCTGGTTCCCGGACTCCGATGTCCTGGAGCTGTTCGACGTGAACCGGTCCGAGTACACGGTCCGAGCCGCTGCGGTCCGGCAGTGGGGCCGCACCGCGTTGCGGGCCGTCGGTGTACGGGACGGGTTCACCGTGCTGCGCACGCCGGACGTCCCGCTCGCCGAAGGGTCATGGCACGACCTGGACGACGAGCGGGGCTGGCTGGCTGCGACGGTCGAGCAACTGCCCGATCAGGACATCCCGCCGGTGCTGACCGAGCTGGTCGCGGTTCGTGACCTGGATTTGGTTCACGACGGCCGGTGGGTGGACGCCTTGGCGATGTTGGCAGCCGAACCCGACACCCGACGTGCCCTGACCGAACCCGCCCATGTCTTGCTGGCGGACGGATCCAGGCGGGCTGTGCTGCCGTACACGGCGTGGTGGGTGCGCGAGCATGCGCAGATCGGCGGCGTTCCGCTGGCCCTGATGGCCGCCCCGGGCGCCGAACCGCTGGTGATCCGGCTGCTGCCGGCCGTCCCGGTGCCGCTGGACAATGCCGTGAGCCAGGCCCTTGGTCTGGCACGGACTGTGGCCGACCTGACCGACGAGCCCGACCGGCTTCTCGATCGGCTGGCAGACCCGTCGTTGCACCTCTCGGCGGCTGATCTCGGCACTGTTTACAGTGCACTGATCGCCGCCGACCCCGAGCCTGAGTCGGTGACCCCGCCGGAGCGGGTACGGGTGCCCGACGGCGACTCGACCCGCGTCGTTTCGGCAGTTGACGTGGTCGTCGCGGACGGACCGCACTGGCTCCAACTGGCCGGGCCGGCCGTGTTGCCCGGCGGTGCGGTGCTCTCGGCTCTGCTTGACCTGCCCCTGGCGAGCGAGCTGTTCGACCCATACCCCAGCTCGTCCGGACACCTCACCGAGGTGCCGGCGGCGGCCCGTCGCCTGCTGCCCGGCGCCGAGCCGCGCTATCTCGAGCACGACGAACTGCACGTGGCGGGCGTGTCGGTCGACTGGTGGGTCGACCCCGAAGGCGCCGTTCATGCCGCCACTGCCGACGGGTTGGCCAGAGGGCTGGCCTGGGCCGCGGGCAGGTGGGATGTCCGGCTGGAGCTGGCCGAGGCGTTCCGCGATCCGGCCGTCGTTCCCGGCTTGCTGGCCGAGCGGGCCTTCGGTGGCATCGCCCGTCGCCCGGCCGAGGATTCGTGACCTCGCAGACCGGTTCGCCGGTTCCCACCCCTACCGGGGGTGCCGGGATACCTGAAAGGGGTGAGAACCGGCGGGTGTCCGCCTACTTGGTGTCCAGGTCGCGCCGGCCGAACCCGTAGAGCCCGAGCCCGATCAGTCCCGCGGCGACCACGGTGAGGATCACCAGTGGAGTCCAGGAGATCTCTTCGAGCGGCAGACGCGCCACATGTTCGATCGGTGAGAGGTTGTGGACCCATTGCGGCAGGTCCATGATCGGACCGAAGAACCCGATGATCGTCGCAAATCCGAACACCGCCCAGGTCGCACCGACCGCGCCTGGTACGAAGCCGAACAACAGCACCGCGATGCCGAGCAGGACGAGCAATGCGGGCACGTAGACGAGGTGTGCGGCCGTGGTGTCCCAGATGTAGGCCGCATCGCCGACCGAGATGGCCGTGGCGATCCCGAGAACCAGCCCGGTGATAGCGAGCAGGACGGCGACGCCTGCCGCGATCACCGCAATATGGCCGCCCAGCCAGGCGGACCTGCTCGTGGCTGTAGCCAGCACCGGCTCGGCTCGGCCCTTGGTCTCCTCGCCGCGGGCGCCCAGTAGGCCGAGGATCACGAAGACGGCGAGCACGATCGCGAAGGACAATGCCATCGTGCTGACATAGCCGTCGAGTAGGCGGCTGGGGTCGCCGCCCATGACGTCGATCATCGTCTCGGGCAGGTCCTCGAAAGCGTCCACGATCGGCCCGGTGATCCCGCCATAGACCGCGGCCGCGACAACGAGCGCCGCGCCCCAGCCGATGAGGCCGGCCCGCTGCAATCTGAACGCGAAGCTCAGCGGTGAGCGCAACCACGCCGGGGCGGTCGGGCTTCCACGTCGGGGCGCCACCAGACCCGCGCCGACGTCACGGCGGGTCGACAGCACGTAGCCGATGGCGGCGGTCACGGCTGCGAATGCCACCGACAGCAGCAACGGCCACCAGCGCCCGTCGGCGTACGGGCGGGTCTGCTGGGACCAGGCGAGCGGCGAGAACCAGGACAGCAGGCTGCCGCCCTCTGTGATCGTGTCACCAGCAGCCCGAATCACATAGGCGGCACCGAGCGCCGCGCCGGCGAGGCCGGACCCTGCCCGTGAGAACGCGCTGACCTGGACGGTGAGCACGGTGATCCCTGCCCAGACCAGTCCGACGGCCCCGATACCGGCTCCGAAGAGCAAGGCGTCACTCGTGTCGAGGTCGGCCGCGGCCATCGCGGCGGCGACGAGCAGTGCGAGGAGCACGTTCGCGACGACGGCGATGATCAGTGCCGCGGTCACCGGTGCGTGCCTGCCGACGACGTTGGCCCGGATCAACTCGGCCCGTCCGGTCTGCTCTTCAACTCGCGTATGGCGCGAGACCAGCAGGATGTTCATCAGGGCCGCGAGCAGGAGGAAGTAGAGCCCGTAGACGCCTGCGATGACCGACTCGATGGTGGGGTCGTCGAGGCCGAAACCAGGTCCGGCGATGATCGCGCCCATGGCGCCTTGGGTGAACTCGGTGACGACCTGTAGATCTTCCTCGGTCTGGTACAGCTGGGGAAGCGCGGCGCCGTAGTAGAAGACGAACAGGAACATCCCGGCCAACCAGGCTGGGAGCTTGATCCGGTCGCGCCGAAGGTTGAACCGCACGAGCTTGCCGGTGCCCGCCAGGCTGTTCTCACGCGGGCGCCCGGCGGTCGTGCGGGCCGGCTCTTGGGTGAGAGTGGTCATCGGTCGGCTCCGTTGCCGTTCGCGTTGGCGGCGAGTTCGTCCCCGTAGTGGCGCAGCATGAGCTCCTCGAGGGTGGGCGGGTGGCTCGTGAGCGCCCGGATGCCGAAGCTCGACAGATGCCGGACCGCGGCGTCGAGGTGCTCGCCGTCGACGGCGAAGCTGACCCGGCCATCGCTCACCTCCGCGTCGTGGATGCCGGCGAGGCTCTCCAGTCCGCTCACGGGAGTCGCGGTATGTGCCTCGATCGTGGTCCGGGTAAGGTGCCGCATTTCAGCGAGGGTTCCAGACTGGACGATCTTCCCGAGCCGGATGATGCTGATCCGGTCGGCGAGCTTCTCGACCTGCGCGAGGATGTGGCTCGAGAGCAGGACGGTTCGCCCCTCGGTCTTCATCTGGTTGATCACGTCCTGGAATACGACCTCCATGAGCGGGTCCAGCCCGGCCGTGGGCTCGTCGAGCAGCAAGAGCTCCGCATCGGAGGCAAGCGCTGCGACGATGGCCACCTTCTGGCGGTTGCCCTTGGAGTAGGTGCGGCCCTTTTTCCTCGGATCAAGGTCGAATCGGTCGATGAGTTCGTCGCGGCGAGCCTTATTCAACCCGCCCCTCAGCCGGCCCAGTAGATCGATCGCCTCGCCACCGGTGAGGTTCGGCCATAGCTCGACGTCGCCGGGCACGTATGCGAGCCGGCGGTGAAGGGCCACCGCGTCGTGCCACGGGTCGCCGCCGAGCATCGTGACCTGGCCGGAGTCGGCTCGCAGCAGTCCGAGAAGCACCCGGATCGTGGTGGACTTGCCGGCGCCGTTCGGGCCGAGGAATCCGTGCACCTCACCGGCGTGGACAGCGAGGTCAAGCCCGTCGAGAGCACGCGTGGGCCCGAAGGTCTTGACGAGCCCGGAAGTGGCAATGGCTGTGGTCATGCTCGGGAAGTTATCACAGATTTCACGAACTTGTGAAGTAACTTATACGTATAGAACCGTATTGAACGGCCCGGAGAGGTGATTCTCGTGGCGGCCACGTCAACCGATCATGATCGTGAGGAAGTCCTCCGCTTTGTCGAGCGGTTCGCGATCGTCCTGGCGAGCGCGGGCATGGCGCGAATGCCGGCCCGCGTGTTCGCGTACGCGCTCATCGACGATGCCGACCGATACACCGCGACCGACCTCGCGGAGGCTCTGCGGGTCAGCCCCGCGGCGATATCCATCTCGGTGCGAGACCTGGTGAACGCGGGCCTGCTCGGCAAGCAGCGCGAGCCTGGTGATCGCACCGACACATATGTCCTGTACGACGAGGACATCTGGTCGGAGATCTACCTGAAACGCGAGGGTCTGCTCGAACAGTTCGAGCGCGTTGCCGCCGAGGGCATCGAACTGGTCGGGCGCGGGCGCCCAGGTGGGCGGCGACTGGCCGAAACAGCTGCGTACTTCGCGTTCATGCGCAAGGAGATGCCGGAACTGGTGGAGCGGTGGAGGAAGCACCGGCAAGAGGCAATCCGGGACTAGCCGGTGGATCGCGGCGTTGACGGCTGCTCCTGCGCGCCGGCTCGTGCGGCGCTCTGATCGGTCTGGACGCGCACGACCCTCATCCGGCCAGATAGCCTGTGGGTATGGATAGGCGGCGCCGCCCAGCCGGAGACCCACCCGAGATCAAGCCGGTGGACGTCGATGGCGTGCGCACGGTCGCCATCATCACCGTCCTGTGGGCACTCGCGTTCGTCGTGCTCGCGTTCTTCCGGTCTGAGCTTGACGACGCAGGGCGCGGGTGGTGGATCTGGGCCTGCCTGGCGGGAGTCGGCCTTGGTCTGCTGGGCCTCGAGTACTGCCGCAAGCGGCGCGACGCGATCGCTCGGGCCGAACTCGATGAGGAGGCGGACGCGGGATTCGACGACGCCGGAGACTGGGCGGACGGCGAACTCGCCGCGTTGGCCGTCGAGGATGATCAGTCGGACACCGGCTTCGAACAGCCGACCCAGGAGTATTCGCCGGACTATCGGACCCCTCCGGCCGCTCCGTTGCCCGTCGGCCCGCCTGCTCCGCCCCGTCCGGCACCGCCGGCCGGTCACGACACCGGAGAACACACCGGCATCTACCCCGCAGCCGGCCACGACACCGGCGAACACACCAGGGTCTATTCGCCCGGCGGTCGCCCACCTCCGGGTTATGTGACGGGCGATTTCCCCGCTGTGTCCGGCGACGTTCCTCCTGTCACCCGGCAGCATCCGCCCACCGCAGACGAACCGCGGCCCGCGGCCGGGACCGTCCCTTCGCCGCCCCTGCATCATGTCCCGCCGGCGCGCCCGACCCGACCCGCCCCACCGCCGGCAGCACCACCTCGGCAACCGCCGTACTCGGAACCGACCTACGCCGAGACCGCGACTCCTGCGGGATACTCGCCGGATCCTGACAGGTCGCGCCGGCATCCGCGGGACGAAGAGCTTGCCCGGCGGTACCGCGAGGAGCAGGCCCGGGCGGTGGCGGGCGGATACGAGCCGCCCTCTTACCCGGAGTTTCTCCAGGACGAGGCGGCTCGGCAGGGTGATCCGACCGGCGAACTGCCGTGGGCACACGAGCCGCCGGCTGCGAGCGAGCCGCTGACGTCGAACCTGCCACCGCCGTCCGCCGATCCCGGGCCGCCGTCGCCGCGCCGCGCACCGGGGTTCGACAGCGAGTTCTTCACCGATGATCCGGCTACGGAGACCACGCGCGGCGCGGACTTCCTGCTCGACGACGACGATGAGCCGGGTGACGACTATCGCGGCCGCCGCGCTCGCCGCGACTAGGCGCGGGCATCAGCGAGCCTGCCCTCACTCCACCAGCAATCCATGTGTAAGGTCCATCAACTGGATTAGCGACTGGCCGTTAGCAACGGTAATGAGTTAGACTAATCGATTGTGACTTCTGCGGCACCCACTCGTAGCCAAGCCGGGCTGGCAAGCGTCCTGCGCGTGTCGGTCATGCGGCTCGCGAGGCGGTTGCGTAATGAGCGGGAAGACACTTCGCTCAGCCTGAACCAGTTGTCCGCCATGGG
>DATHUM010000379.1:0-3861 GCA_035462225.1 Jiangellaceae bacterium
TTACCCGGGCGGCCTGCGCTCCCGGTCGTACGAGCAGCTGCTGGAGAAGAACCCGCGCCGCGTCGTCGAGAAGGCGGTGAAGGGAATGCTGCCGAGCGGCACCCTCGGCCGTCAGATGCTTTCCAAGCTCAAGGTCTACGCCGGCCCCGAGCACCCGCACCAGGCTCAGAAGCCGGTGCCGTACGAGATCACCCAGGTCGCACAGTGACATCGACGAGCGAGGACATGACCGAGACCATCACCGAGACCATCACCGAGACCCCTGACCTCGAGACACCGGTCGACGAGGCCGATGACACCGAGATCAGCGAGTTCACCTCCGAGACCGCGCCCACCCGCTTCTCGAACATCGAGCCCGCCGCGGCCACCGGCCGGCGCAAGCAGGCCATCGCGCGGGTGCGCATCGCTCCCGGCTCCGGCACCTGGTCGATCAACGGGCGCACGCTGGACGAGTACTTCCCGAACAAGGTCCACCAGCAGCTGGTGAACTCCCCGTTCGTCGAGCTCGACCTCGAGGGCAAGTACGACGTGATCGCTCGGATCACCGGCGGCGGCGCCAGCGGGCAGGCCGGTGCGCTTCGTCTCGGCATCTCTCGCGCGCTCAACAACGCCGATGTCGACAACAACCGTCCGCTGCTGAAGAAGGCCGGCTTCCTCACTCGCGACGCCCGCGTCACCGAGCGCAAGAAGGCCGGTCTGAAGAAAGCCCGCAAGGCGCCGCAGTACAGCAAGCGCTGACCGCTGTGGTCCGGCTGTTCGGAACGGACGGCGTCCGGGGGCTCGCCAATCGCGAGCTCACCGCAGAGCTCGCCCTGGACCTGTCGGTCGCGGCTGCGCACGTGCTGGGAGAGGCCGGGGTGTTCGCCGGCCACCGACCCGTTGCGGTCGTGGGTCGCGATCCGCGCGCATCGGGTGAGTTCCTGGAGGCCGCCGTCGTCGCGGGGCTCGCCAGCGCCGGCGTGGACGTCCTGCGCGCAGGAATCCTGCCCACCCCGGCCATCGCGCACCTCACCGGTGCGCTCGGCGCCGATGTCGGCGTGGTGATCTCGGCCAGCCACAACCCGATGCCGGACAACGGCATCAAGTTCTTCGCCAAAGGCGGTCACAAGCTCGACGACACCGTCGAGGACGCCATCGAGGCCCGCCTCCGTGAGCCGTGGGACCGTCCGATCGGCGCCGCCGTCGGGCGGGTGCGCGATTACCCCGAAGGCTTCGAGACGTACGTAGCACACGTCGTGGCGTCCGCGCCGCACCGGCTGGACGGCCTGCGCGTCGTCGTCGACTGTGCGCACGGGGCCGCGTACCGCACGACGCCGGAGGCGCTGCGCCGGCTCGGCGCCGACGTGATCGCAGTGTGTGCCGAGCCGGACGGATTGAACATCAACGACGGGTGCGGGTCGACCCACCTGGACGGGCTCCGGCGGCTCGTCACCGAACACCAGGCGGACGCCGGCATCGCCCACGACGGCGATGCCGACCGCTGCCTCGCGGTGGCCGCCACCGGTGACGACGTGGACGGCGACCAGATCATGGCGGTGCTCGCGCTGGCGATGGCGGACGAGGGTCTGCTCCGGCACTCGACGGTCGTGACCACCGTGATGTCCAATGAGGGGTTCCGCCTGGCGATGAAGTCCGCCGGGCTGACCGTCGTCGATACCGCCGTCGGCGACCGGTACGTCCTCGAGGCGATGAAGGACGGCGGTTTCTCACTCGGCGGCGAGCAGTCGGGCCACGTCGTGCTGTCCGACCACGCGACCACGGGGGACGGGCTGCTGACCGCCGTCCACCTGCTGGCCCGGGTAGCCGTGTCGGGTCGGCCGCTGCACGAGCTCGCCGGCGCCGTCAAGCGGTTGCCGCAGGTGCTGGTCAACGTGGCCGGGGTGGAAAAGTCGCGGGTGGCCTCGGCTCCCGAAGTTCAAGCTGCCGTGGCCGCCGCCGAAGCCGAGCTGGGCGATACCGGCCGGGTGCTCTTGCGGTCGTCCGGAACCGAACCCGTCGTCCGGGTGATGGTCGAGGCGGCGACGCACGAACAAGCTCAAGCCGTCGCCGAACGGCTGGCCGGCGTGGTCAAGGCCGAGCTCGCGCTTCCGGCCACGACACGACCCGCGTGACCTTTGGCGGTTCCCGCCGCGGCGAGGGGACGACTGTGAACCAGCACGACGAAACCACGGTGTGTGCGCGCTGCGGCACCTCCGCCGGTGAGCGGATGCCGCTGGACTGGGTGCTCAGCACAGAGGGCGGACGGCGATTGGCCTACTGCGCGTCGTGCGCGCGGGAGAACCTGCGGGCGATCGAGGCCAAGCTCGACGCCGCCGACTGGTGAGCAGGCCTCAGTCGAATCCCGGCAGCCAGCGTTGGAGTTCGGCCCGGAACGGGGCCTCGCAGTCCAGCTGCGACAGCACGCCGAGCCCGCCGATCCAGACCCGGTGGATCAGTAGGTAGGACGGCGGCAGGTTCAGCTTGAGCCCGATCGTGTAGCCGGGCCGGCGCGGGTCGTTGATCCGGGTGAACTGCTCGCGCATCCACTCGCGGTTGAACCGGAAGCGTTCGACCGCCGCCGGCTCGAGGAACGGTGCGAGGTAGTCGTACAGATCTGCAGCCTGGATGTTGATGTGCGGCTTGACGAAGCCCTCGTCACGAAGGCCGTCGAGCATGGCCTCGACGTCACCGGCCAGGGCCCGCTTCATCAGTTGGCCGACGGACACCGGCAACCCTTCCGGCAGGCGGGCCACGGCTCCGTAGTCGACCACTCCCAGCCGTCCGTCCGGGGTGATCCGGTAGTTGCCCGGATGGGGATCGGCGTGCAGGAGCCCGGCCCGGTCCGGCCCGGAGAACAGGAACCGGACGTAGAGCAGGCCGGCCCGGTCGCGCTCCTGCTGGGTACCCGTGGCGATGACGTCCGAAAGCGGTCGGCCGTCGAGCCACTCCGACACCAGCACCCGTTCGGTGCCGTAGACGAGTTTCGGAACGGCGAAGTCCTCGTCGCCGTCGTAGGCGAACGCGAAGCCGTCCTGCGCGTCCGCTTCCATCCGGTAGTCGAGTTCCTCGGTGACGCGGTCGGTGAGCTCGTCGAGCAGGGGGCCGATATCAAGCCCCGGGATGAGCGAGCCGACCACGCCGCCGAGCCTGGTGATCTGCCGGAGGTCGGCACGCAGGGCATCGTTGGCGCCGGGGTACTGGATCTTGACCGCGACGTCCGTCCCGTCGTGCCAGACCGCCCGGTGGACCTGCCCGATCGACGCCGCGGCCGCCGGCGCATCACGGAACTCGCGGAACTTGGCTCGCCAGCCGGACCCGAGCTCCTCGGCGAGCACCTGGTGGACGACCGCCGCCCGCATCGGCGGGGCGGCCTCTTGCAGCTTGGTCAGCGTCGCCCGGTACGGGCTGACGAGCTCCTCCGGCAGGGCCGCCTCGAACACCGAAAGGGCCTGGCCGAACTTCATCGCACCGCCCTTGAGCTCGCCCAGCACGCGAAAGACCTGCTCCGCGGTCCGCTGCTGCAACTCGGCGCTGACCGCCTCGGCAGGACGTCCGCCGAGCCGCTTGCCCAGGCCCAACGTGGCCCGGCCCGCGATGCCGAGCGGGAGGCTGGCCAGCTTGGCGCTGCGCGTGATGGCTCGGCGCGGTAGGTCGCTCACGTCTACCAGTATCCAGTCAACTGCCAGAACCGTCCTTACTCAGGGGGCACACTGGGGCGATTCCTCAGCGTGCTCACAGGTTCGGCGGTCACGTCCACGCGCAGCCGCACGCCGGGTGCGGGCGCCAGCTCCGCCGCCGGGGCAGGCCGTAGGGCAGCGAGACCACGACCGTGCCGTCGACCGTGGCGGGGGAGAACCCGTCGAGACTGGCCAGCACCTGCTG
>DATHUM010000380.1:0-4369 GCA_035462225.1 Jiangellaceae bacterium
CGAGGAGTATCCGCGCGCGATGGTCATGCGGGGCGCCAAGAAACGTGGCGTCCGGTATTTCGGCCCGTATGCGCACGCGTGGGCGATCCGCGAGACCCTCGACAAGTTGCTGCGGGTCTTTCCGATGCGAAGTTGCTCCAAGGGAGTATTCCAGCGCGCTCGCAGTAGCGGCCGGCCATGCCTGCTCGGATACATCGGTAAGTGCGCCGCCCCGTGTGTCGACCGGGTTGACGCCGATCAGCACCGGGCGATCGCCGAGGACATGGTGGCCTTCCTCGAGGGGCAGACGGCCACCTACATCCGGCGGCTGGAAAGGCAGATGAAGGTGGCCGCGGCCGAGCTCGAATACGAGCGTGCGGCCCGGCTCCGCGACGACATCGCGGCGCTGCGCCGGGCGATGGAACAGAATGCGGTCGTTCTCGGCGATGCCACGGACGCCGACGTCGTCGCGCTCGCGGAGGACCGGCTGGAGGTCGCCGTACAGATCTTCTACGTACGCAGCGGGCGGGTACGCGGGCAGCGCGGGTGGGTCGCGGACAAGGCCGACGACGCGCCGACCGGAGAGCTCATCGAGCGGTTCCTGCTTCAGCTGTACGGCGAGGGCGGCGAGGGTGTCCCGCGGGAGATCCTCGTTCCGGCGCTTCCCGACGACCCGGACGAAGTCACCGCGCTGCGCGGGTTGCTAGCCGACGTGCGGGGCGGGCGGGTCGAGATTCGCGTCCCGCGGCGCGGCGACAAGCGGTCACTGCTCGAGACCGTCACCCGCAACGCCGAACAAGCGCTGAAGTTGCACAAGACCAGGCGGGCCAGCGATCTGACCACCCGGAGCCGGGCTCTCGAGGAGATCCAGGAGGCGTTGGATCTCGACGAAGCTCCACTGCGCATCGAGTGCTACGACGTGTCGAACCTGCAGGGCAGCGACGTCGTCGCGTCCATGGTCGTGCTCGAGGACGGCCTGCCGCGCAAATCCGAGTACCGCAGGTTCGCGATCCGGGGCCTGGACGGCCAGGACGATGTGGCGGCCATTCGCGAGGTGCTGACCCGGCGTTTCAGGCGGTTGGCCGAAGAACAGGTGGTGCAGGACGCCGCGAGCCCGCTCGACCCCGACACCGGTCGCCCGCGCAAGTTCGCCTACGCGCCCGGCCTGGTCGTGGTCGACGGCGGGAAACCCCAGGTCAACGCCGCGCGACAAGCGATGGACGAGGCCGGAGTCGCGGACATCCCGGTAATCGGGCTGGCCAAGCGGCTGGAGGAGGTCTGGCTGCCGGACCAGGACTACCCGGTGATCCTGGCTCGGAGTAGCGAAGGGCTTTACCTGCTCCAGCGAGTCCGAGACGAAGCCCACCGGTTCGCGATCACCTACCACCGGCAGCGCAGGTCGAAGTCAATGACCGACAGCCTGCTCGACGGTGTGCCGGGGCTCGGTCCGGCCCGGCGCAAGGCGCTGCTCAACCACTTCGGCTCGCTCAAGAAACTCCGCGCCGCGACCGAGGACGAGATCGCCGCGGTTCCCGGTATCGGGCCGCAGTTGGCCAGGGGCGTGGTCGATGCTCTTGCCGAGCGCGAGCCCGCGCCCGCCGTGAACACCGCGACTGGTGAGGTTCTGACTCCGTGACTGCCAAGACTGAGCTGCTCCTGGTGACCGGGATGTCCGGAGCCGGAAAGACCGCGGCGACGGCGACGCTCGACGATCTCGGGTGGTTCGTCGTGGACAACCTGCCGCCGTCGCTGCTGATGGACCTGGTGGACACCGTCACAGAACGAGCCGACCAGCGACGGCTCGCGGTCGTGGTCGACGTGCGAGGCGGAGTCTTCTTCAACGAACTCCAGGGCGCGCTGGCCCAACTGTCTAGCCGGGGGACCCGGCCGCACGTGCTGTTCCTCGAGGCGAGTGACGAGGCACTCGTTCGGCGGTTCGAATCGGCTCGCCGCCCGCACCCGCTCCAGGCCGAGGGCAGGGTGGTCGAAGCCATCGACCGCGAGCGTGGCCTGCTCGCCGAACTCCGCGCGGGCGCCGACCTGGTCATCGACACTTCGTTGCTCAACGTGCACGAACTCGCCGCCCGCATTCGCACGGCGTTCGGCGAAGACTCGTCGGCACTCCGCGCGATCATCGTCTCGTTCGGTTACAAGTACGGCCTGCCGGTCGACGCCGATCTGGTGGCCGACATGCGCTTCCTGCCCAATCCGCACTGGGTGCCGGAGCTGCGGCCGCAGACTGGGCAGCAGGCGGCCGTGCGCGACTACGTGCTTTCCCAACCCGGCGCGGCCGAGTTCCTGGACCGGTACGCCGATCTGCTCGGGTCGGTGTTCGACGGTTACCTCCGTGAGGGCAAGCGGTTCGTCACCGTCGGTGTCGGGTGCACCGGAGGCAAGCACCGCAGCGTCGCGATGAGCGAGGCCCTGGCTTCCCGGCTGCGCGAGACCGGCGTCGAGACCTTGGTGGTGCACCGAGACCTCGGCAGGGAATGATCGAATGGTGGACGGTATGGCGCGGCTCGCCGGCCCCAAGGTGGTGGCGTTCGGCGGCGGCCACGGGCTGGCCGCGTCGCTGTCAGCGCTTCGCCGGATCAGCGGCCGGCTGACGGCCGTGGTCACCGTTGCCGATGACGGCGGGTCCAGCGGCCGGCTCCGGCGCGAGCTCGGGGTCCTGCCGCCGGGTGACCTGCGGATGGCGCTGGCCGCGCTGTGCGGAGACGACGAGTGGGGCCGGACCTGGGCTCGTGTGCTGCAGCACCGGTTTCAGAGCGACGGAGAGCTGCACGATCATGCGGCGGGCAACCTGCTCATCGTGGCGCTGTGGGAGATGCTTGCCGGTTCGGCCGGTGCTGCGGACCGGCCCAGCCAGGCGGCCGGCGAGGACGTGGTCGGCGCCGACGAAGGCCACTGGGTGAAGGGACTTGACTGGGTGGCCAGGCTGCTCGGCGCTCAAGGCAGGGTGCTGCCGATGTGTGCCGTGCCGTTGGAGATCGAGGCGCTGGTGGCCGGTCCCCGTGCGGTCGGCGGCGGACGTGAGATCACCACCGTTCACGGCCAGCACGCGGTGGCGACCGCAACCGGGCCGGTGGTCACCGTCCGGCTGGTACCGCAGAACCCGCCCGCCTGTCCCGAGGCGCTGGACGCGATAGCGGACGCGGACTGCCTGGTGCTCGGGCCCGGGTCGTGGTTCAGCAGCGTCATCCCGCACCTGCTCGTTCCGGAGCTGAAGGACGCGATCGTGGCCAGCCGGGCTCGCAAGGTCGTGGCCCTGAACCTGTCCGCCGAGGGTGGCGAGACCGAGGGTTTCACGCCGGAGATGCACCTGGAGGTGCTCGCCGCGTACGCCCCTGACCTCACGGTCGACGTCGTCGTAGCAGACACGGGCTCGGTGCCGGACCCTGCGCTACTGGACCGGATCGCGGGTGAGATGGGTGCGAGGTTGCTGATAAGTGACATCGCGATGGGGGACGGGACACCCCGGCACCACCCAGAACGGCTCGCCCACGCGTACGCAGGGGCCTTCGAGCGTGGCAGTATCAACGCATGGCGATGACTGCTTCGGTCAAGGACGAGCTGGCCCGCCTCGAAGTCATCAAGCCGTGCTGCCGCAAGGCGGAAGTGGCCTCGATGCTCAGGTTCGGGGGGGCCCTGCACATCGTCAACGGCCGCATCGTCGTCGAGGCCGAGCTCGACACCGGGGTCGCCGCGAGGCGGCTGCGCCGCGACATCGCAGAGGTCTTTGGGCACACGAGTGAGCTGGGCGTCGTCTCTCCTGGCGGGCTGCGCAAGACCAGCCACTACGTCGTCAGGGTGGCGCGTGACGGTGAGGCGCTCGCCCGGCAGACCGGCTTGATCGACGGCAACGGCCGGCCGATCCGCGGCTTGCCTCCACACGTGGTCTCGGGTGCCGCATGTGACGCCGAGGCCGCCTGGCGGGGGGCGTTTCTGGCGCATGGGTCGCTGACCGAGCCGGGCCGGTCGTCCGCGATCGAGGTGACGTGTCCAGGACCCGAGGCCGCCTTGGCGCTGGTGGGCGCCGCCCGACGGCTGAACATCTCGGCCAAGGCGCGAGACGTCCGCGGGGTCGATCGGGTGGTCATCCGCGACGGGGATGCCATCGGGGCGTTGCTGACCCGGCTCGGCGCCCACGACAGCGTCCTGGCCTGGGAGGAGCGCCGGATGCGGCGCGAGGTCAAGGCCACGGCCAACCGGCTCGCCAACTTCGACGACGCCAACCTGCGCCGGTCGGCACGGGCGGCGGTGGCCGCCGGCGCTCGCGTCCAGCGAGCCCTCGAGATTCTCGGCGACGAGGTGCCCGACCACCTGCGCGCCGCCGGTCGGCTGCGCCTGGAGCACAAGCAGGCCAGCCTCGAGGAGCTTGGCGCGCTGG
>DATHUM010000381.1:0-3609 GCA_035462225.1 Jiangellaceae bacterium
GAGCTGGCCGACCTACGGGTTCGTGTCGACCGCGAGCTCCACGACCTCGAGACCGAGCTCAACGCCCGCCGCCAGGAGGCCGAGGCCGAACTCGAGGACCGCCGCAAGAAGGCGGATCGGAGCACCCAGGAACTCATCGAGAAGGCCGAGGCGAGGGCGAAGGCCGCCGAGGCACGGGCCAAGGCCGAGGACGAGCGGTCCACCAAGGTCAAGCGCGAGACCGACGAGCAGGCCAAGGCGCTTGTCGACAACGCCAAGCGCAACGCCGAGCAGATCGTTGCCGACGCCAAGGCCAAGGCCGAGTCCACGGTGAGCGATGCGAAGAAGGAGGCCGCGCGGATCAAGTCCGAGGCCCAGCACATCGCCGAGGACTACAACCGGCAGGCCGAGGCCGCCCGGTCCACGCTCAACCAGCTCAAGAGCATGCTCGGGTTCGAGTCGCCACGGCCGGCCGTCGAGTCGTCCGGAGCGGACGAAGACGTCGTCGATGCCGAGGTCGTCGAGGACGAGAACAAGTAGGCGCTACACCTAGTCGATCTTGAGGTGGCGCAGCCCGTCACGCAGGGCGCCGGTCACCCCGTCGGGGTTCTCCACCGCCGACAGGTGGCCGGCGCCCGGTATCACGTAGACCGGCGCCGGTGGAACAAACGCCTGCGCCATCGCGACGGCGTCTTCGTGCGTCGACAGCTCGTCCTCCTCGCCCACGATCACGAAGCCGGGCACACCGCTGTCGCGCAGCGTGGCGAACGAGTCCGGCCGGGCCGCCATCGCCCGCTGCGCCCAAGCGACACCGTCGGGACGGACGGCATCGAGCCACGCCGTCACTTGGTCGACCGTGCCGGGCCGTTCCCGCCTGGTCGTCTGCCCGAGCAGCGAATCCAGCATGGGACGCAGTGCGGCCGAGCCTTGCTCGGTCACGGCACGGACGACACGTTCACGATTGGCGCGAGCCTCGTCGCCGTCCGCACTGGCTTTGGTGTCCATGAGCACCACGGCGGTGATCCGCTCGCAGTGGCGGCGCAGCATGGCCATCGCGACGTACCCTCCCATCGAGAGTCCGCCCAGCAGGCAGGTCCGAACGTCCAGGCGGTCCAGCAGGGCGGCCACGTCATCGGCCATCGCGTCGACGGACGGATCGGCATCGCCGGGCCCGGGCGAATCTCCGAACCCGCGAAGGTCGGGGACGATCACGCGAGCCCGGTCGGCGAGCCCGGCGACCTGTTCTGCATACATGGCCCGCGACAGCGGGAACGCATGTAACAGCACCAGCGGTGTGCCGGTGCCGGCTTCGTCGAAGGCGAGCTCGAAACTCACCCGTCTCGCTCCGGCCGAGGCACCGGTACGTCCGCGAAGGCCGCTACCGTACGGTCCGCGTAGGCGCTGGTGTCCGCCGTCTCCATCGCTCCGTTCCAGGTCGTCGGCAGCGGCGCGCGGCCGGGTGCGACCCGGCTCACGATCTCGTCCAGGACACGTTCGGCATGTCCCACCCACAGGTGTTTCGCTCCTTGGACGGCCACCACCTCGGCCTGTGGCACCCGGGCGAACCGCTCGCGTGCCTCCGGCGGGCGCAGGTAGTCGTCGAACTCCGGAATCAGCGCGACGAACGGCCGGCCGTCGTCCGCCCAGGCGGCCAGCTCGTCGTTCGTCGCATAGCGAAGCGGAGGCGAGAGCAGGATCGCTCCGACGACGACGGGGTCGAGGCCGTACATCAGAACGAGATCGGTTCCGAACGACCACCCGACAAGCCAGATGTTGGGCAGATCGTGGAAGTCGGCGTATTCGATGGCCGCTGCCACGTCATATCGTTCCCCGCGGGCGTTGTCGAAGGCGCCCTCGCTGGTGCCTTGCAGGCTCGACGTTCCGCGACTGTTGAATCGCAGAACCGCGACGTCGGCGAGGGCGGGCAGGCGCCAGGCCGCCTTGCGGTACAGGTGGCTGTCCATCATGCCGCCATGAGTGGGCAACGGGTGAAAGCAGACCAGGGTCGCGACGGGATCGGATTCGGGCGGCAGCGCCAACTCGCCGACGAGATCGAGCCCGTCCGCCGTATGCAGCTTCAGCGCTTCGCGGCGCGCGGGCAGGACCGTGTTGCCACGGATGCGTTTGCTCATAACACCACTGAGCCTAATGTGCCCGCCGCGCCCGCCGGTGGGCCCGGACGGTGAACCGGCCTAGCCGAGCGGGCGGCGGCGTCCGCGCGCCCGCCAGCAGCCGCTGTGCCAGTGCCGCCGTTCGCCTGCGCCACCACCGGTCAGTGTCCCGCCCTCGACGGGCCACGCCACCACGTGCGGCGTGGCCGGTGGGATCAGCCGGTCGCAGCCCGGGCAGCGGTACGCCTTGGTCGCCGAACTGCCGGTCAACTGCCGGACTATCCAATCGCCGTCCGGCCACTCCTCGAGGCGTTCGTTGCCGGGTCGGCTCGGCCGGCGGGGTGGGCGGCGGCGGGACATGTAGGCCATTGTCGTTCACTCACCCGCACCGGCAGAACCGATCCGTTCGTCAGCCGGTCGGCACCGGGTGAAGGTTGCCGTCCGCTCCGCGGCGGCAGGCCGCCTGCGTGGCGTCGGTGGTGTAGAACTCGCCGATGCACCCGCCCATCTGGGCGTGCCCGCGAGCGTTGGGGTGGAACGACTCCTGCACCAGGTTCCCGCCGATTCCGTGCACGACGTCTTGCACTGCGACGGTGAGAGCACGGACCCAGTGCGCCGACACGCTGCGGTTGCATGCTTCGCGACCTTCAGTGGCCCTGGACAGGTCGAGGAAGCGCACGCCGACGTCCTGCGCCACATCGCGTAGCGCGTCGTTGAGCATTACCGTGGCGACCGTCCGGCCCCACCTCGCGTCGGCGATCCTGATCGGGCAGCCCTCCAACGCGTGCGTCAGCAGCCGCATGTTCTCGGTCACCGGCGAGGCGTACGAGACGAGCACCAGCTCGTAGTCGGACTCGGCATAACCGGCATCACTCATGACCTTGCGGACGTCGGTGACAGCGTTCGCCACCTTCGGTTTCATCGCCTCGACCCGGTCCGGCCACTCGGCGCCGATGGTGTCGCGGCAGCCCGGCCCGACGACCGCGGCCCAGCGTTTGACACATTCGAGGACCGTCTCGGCGAAGCCGGGATCGTCATTCGCGCCGATCTGGATCGTGACCAGCTCGACGTCGTACTGCACCGCCACCTCGGCCAGCATGGCGGCCTGGTTCTCGCCATACCGCGACTCGCCGGTGATCTGCAGGTGAGTCGACCGGGCGCCTGAGCAGGCCAGGTTGATCGTGGTGTCTATTCCGGGGATGGCGGTTCGGTGAATGTAGGAGTCCAAGGAGCGGTGGCAGAAGTTGCCGGACTGGTTCGTCCCGGACTCGTAGTTCCGGGCGCCCTCCCCGGACGCCGCACTGTCGCCGAGTGAGACCGCCGCCGTCGGACGGGATTCGGCGACCGCCGGGGCGGCCGCCGCCAGGGCGCTACCCACCATGAGCACCGCTGCCATAGACGCAAGGACACTTCGTCGTAAGTCCATCGTCCAACCTCCTCGTTGCAGCGCGAAGCAGATTACTGAAATAGAACCCGAGCTTCACCAAGATCGCTACTGGTCGGTAGCGACTTCTGGTGG
>DATHUM010000382.1:0-3569 GCA_035462225.1 Jiangellaceae bacterium
GATCGGCTCGACTACACCAAGGGCATACGACACCGGCTGCAAGCGTGGGGGGAGTTGCTGGCGGACGGCGACGTCACGCCGGATGAGGCGGTCTTCGTCCAGGTGGCCACTCCCAGCCGGGAGCGGGTAGAGGCGTACCAGAACCTGCGCGACGAAATAGAACTACAGGTCGGACGGATGAACGGTGACTACGGCCGGATCGGTGTCCCGGCCGTGCACTATCTCCACTCGTCGTACGAACGGGCCGAGCTGGTGGCGCTGCTCCGGGCGGCCGACGTCATGGTGGTCACGCCGTTACGGGACGGGATGAACCTGGTTGCCAAGGAGTATGTGGTAGCCCGGACCGACCTGCGCGGTGCGCTGGTGCTGTCCGAATTCGCCGGGGCCGCCGACGAGCTGGACGGCGCGTTCCTGGTGAACCCGCACGACATCGACGGGCTCAAGCGGACGATGCTCACTGCGATGCGCATCGATCCCGCCGAGGCCGAGGAGCGCATGCGCCGGCTGCGCCAGCACGTCGTTGAGCACGACGTCAACCGGTGGGCACGCGAGTATCTCGAGACGTTGAGAGCGGCCTAGAGACTCCCGCTTCGATCCGGTGTATGAGGCCGGCTCAGCGGCGGTCGAAGTCTTCCCCGGTGAACGCCATCCAGGCCTGGGTATCGGCCATGTCGGTGGTGTCCTGAGCGGCGGCGCCATCGACAGCCTGCTCGGCTCGGCGCAGTTCTGTCGTCGCCAGGGCGACCAGGTCTCGCAGGCCCGCAGTACCGAAGCGGTCACGGATGTTGCGTACTGCGTCGGCAACCATGCGATCGACGTCGTTGTTGTCGTCCATGCAGCTCTCCTCGGTCGGCTCGTATCCGGTTCTAGTACATCTGACCCGGGACAGGCCCGTTCGGTCGGGCCGTGTTTTCGGTTCGTGACCAACTCGGGACTCACGTGTGCCGAAGGGCAAGGCACGCTAAGTTGAAGTCAACTAGAGGTTTGAGGAGCGGCATTGGTACAACTGACGATCGGCGAACTCGCGGCTCGCAGCGGCGCAGCCTCGTCCGCCCTTCGTTTCTACGAGTCGAAGGGCTTGATCAACTCCGAGCGCACCTCCGGTGGCCACCGAATGTATGAGCGCTCCGTACTCCGCCGGGTGGCATTCATCAGAGCAGCCCAGCGGGTCGGCCTCAGCCTCGATGAAATCCGCGCCGCGCTGGAGACCTTGCCCAGCAAGCGGACGCCGACCGCCGGCGACTGGGCACGACTGTCCTCGAACTGGCGATCCGTGCTTGACGAGCGGATCGCAGAACTCCGGCGACTCCGCGATGAGCTGGACAACTGTATCGGCTGCGGCTGCCTGTCGCTGACCAAGTGCAATCTTTACAATCCAGGCGATCGGGCCGCCGCGATGGGACCGGGCCCGCGATATCTGTGGGGAGACCGCCGACCCGCGACCGCCGGCGAGCCGGGCTGATCCGGGCGAGAGGCGTCTGCCTACCATTCGCCATGGCGGTCACTCTTGTCGGTACCGCCGGCCCGCGGTAGTGACAACATGCCGCCCGATGCACAAGGATGGATCAGTGGTTCGGGAGAGGTTCATGCTCGGGGGGCGCACGCACCAGCGCCGGATCGGCGCCAGGTGACCATTCGTGCTGCCGCGACGGTTCGCTCTGATCCGCCATGTCGACTACACAGGAGTGTCCGGCATCGGCGTGGTGGCGTACGGCGTCACGTTCGCCGACGGTCAGGTTGTGCTGCGCTGGTGCTCGAACCATCCCGCTACGAGCATGTGGAACTCGATGGACGACATGCTGGCCGTTCACGGGCATGGCGAAGCCACGAGCGTCGAGTGGATCGACGCTCCCCACGGCGACCTCGAGGGATTCCCGGGCGTCCCCGCCGGCGGGCGCCGCGGCCGTCGGCGGGCGAACCGCAGGCCGTTTACCGGCACGAGCCCTGCTGACGACGAGAAGCCTTCGAGTACTCCGGAGCTGCCTCGAAGGCCCGTCGACAGTGATACGACGCCCGCTTCGGTACCGGCCGGGAACGACGCGGAGCCCGACGCCGATGCCGGACGCGGGCCGGCATCCGCGCTCGCGGACGGACCGGCCGAGGGCGCGGCGGACGAGCCGGCCGGGCGCCCACAGGACGGCTCGCCCGACAGTCCGGTGGACGGACAAGGCAGCGGTCGGGCCGACGGACCGGTTGATGGCCCGGACGACGCCCCAGTGGACGGCCCGGAGGACCAGCGGGCCGACAGCCCAGGCCCTCATCCTGACGACCCTGTCGTCGCCGCCGCTCCGTCATCTCACGAGCCGCCCACACCGACCGCTCCAGCCAGCGACTCACCGGTCCAACGACGCGAGCGAACCTTCCTGAGGTCAGTTCGCGCAGACTCGGAACCTCCGCCCACGGCACCCTTGCTCACGAGCACCGACGCCGACAAGCGCAACGGACACCTCTACATCGACACCGCACCGCTGCTGCTGAGCTTCCAAGACTCCGAGGATGAACCCGCCCAGGAGCGTTCCCAGCGTCGCCGTGCCGGACGTCACCGTAGGGTCGATCCCGACGCGGCCGGCTGACCACGGTTCGCAACACGCCGGCAACACGGTGGCAACGCTGCCCAGGCACCGTTGGTCGTACCACGAACGGACGAGACGGGGAGCCGCGGTGTTACGAGTGCGAATCGAGCTACCGGATCAGCCGGGTTCGCTGGCCCGGGTGACGTGGACCCTCGGCGTCCTTGGCGCCGACATCGCCCAGATCGCGGTACTCGAGCGAGGTGGTGGACGGGCGCTCGATGACATCACGCTCGAGTGGCGAGGCCAGCCGAGGGATCGACTGCTGTCCGCCTTGCGATCGACGCCCGGGGTCAAGGTGCTCGGTGTGTGGACCGAACGAAACACCACGGAGGCCCTGCCCGAGATCGACATCGTGACGCAGATGGTCACCAACCCGCGGCGGGCCACCGTCACCCTCACCGACGCCGCCCCCTTGATGCTCGCCGCCGACTGGGCGTGCGTCACCGACACCTCGGGCGCCATCTCGCAGGCCAGCGTCGGCGCCCCGCCCAGCGTGCCGCTGCCTGCTCGGCGGCCACCACGGGTTGTCGCCGAGACCGACGACGCCCGGTTGGCCCGCGCGCCGCTGCCTGCCGACAAGGTGCTGACGGTGGCCCGAGTGGAGGGGCCGGCGTTTCACCGCACCGAGCTGGAGCGTTTGCAGAGGATGATCGAAGTCCTGGCCCGCCTCCAGGAATCCGTCTTCACCCAATCCCTGACCAGTTGATCACGAATGGGGTTCGACCACCAGCCGGCTCGGCATCATCGGTTCCGGCTCGGAAAGCCGTAGGGGACCGCTTCCGGCATGATCGCCCACGAACTCGCCGCCCGGACGCACCAGTCCACCCGCACCGTCACTCCGCTCGGCCGGTTGATCACGTTCAGCATGCTGGTAGGTGCCGTACCACCCGCACGCGCCCGGTACGGCACCTAATGATCACGTTCAGCAGGCCTGTCGGCACTACACCAGGCGCACGCGCCCGGTACGGCACCTAATGATCACGTTCAGCAGGCCTG
>DATHUM010000383.1:0-5872 GCA_035462225.1 Jiangellaceae bacterium
ACAGCAAGACGCACCGCAGCGGTGCTGGGAGTGGTGGCGCTGCTTGCAACGGCATGCGCCGTCGAGGACGACGGCGACGGTGACGACGAAGCGGTTGAAGACGGCGGTACCGAGGAGCCGGGTGGCGAGCCAGATGAGATCGCGTTCGACGTCGGCGTGACCGAGGAGGCGTGCCCGGATGCGGTCAACCCGGACAACGGCTGCATCTACCTCGGTGTGTTGTCCGACCTGAGCGAGGGCCCGTTCGCCCCGGTCGCCGTACCGATCACGGCGGGGCAGGAGGCGTTCTGGCAGCGGGTCAACGAGGCCGGCGGCATCGGCGGCTTCGACGTCGACATCGCGACCTACACCCGCGACACCCTGTACGACCCCCAGCAGCACAGCGCGCGGTACCGGGAGATCGAGCCGAACATCTTGGCACTGGCGCAGACCCTGGGTACGCCGACGACCGCGGCGATCCTGTCCGACATGGACGCGGACAACGTGATCGGCGCGCCGGCCTCGTGGTGGTCCGGGTGGGCCTTCGACGATTCCGACCAGGGCCTGATCCTCGAGTCCGGCTACTCGTACTGCATAGAGTCGCAGGTCGGTCTGGACTGGTTCGCGGCGAACGTCAGCGAGCCGGCCACCGTGCTGGCCGTCGGGTACCCCGGGGACTACGGGGGCGATTCGGCAGCCGGCGTCGAGCAGTGGGCGGAGGCGAACGGTGCGCAGTACGCCGGGTTCATCGAAACCGCGCCGAACACCATCGTGGGTTCACAGGACGCCGCGGTCGGGGCGGTGATGGAAAGCGGCGCGGACGCCGTCGTGCTCGCCGTCGGGCCGGCAGAGACCGGTGAGATCATCGGCAAGACCGTGGTCAGTGGATTCGGTGGCCAGTTCCTCGGCTCGGTTCCGACGTGGAACCCCGCGCTGCTGGAGTCGGCGGCCGCCGGTGCGATCCTGTCCACCTACACGAACATCGCACCATGGGAGGGCATCGACGGCACCAGCGCTGCCCACGACGCGATCCGCGAATCCCTTGACGGCGGGATCCCGGAGAACGACGGGTACATCTTCGGCTGGGTGTGGTCGTACCCGATCAAGGCCGCGCTCGAAGCCGCGGCGGCCAACGGCGACCTGACCCGGGAGGGGTTGCGGTCGGTGGTCGACGGCCTGGAGGTGGATTACGAGGGTGCCTTGCCGCCCGCCACCTTCGGCGCCGACACCAACGAGAACGCGATCCGGCAGGCCGTCATCAACCGGCCGGACGAGGAGGGCACGCTAGGCCTTTCCACCGTCGAGGCCGAGGTGACCGGCGAAACCGCGGAGGCGTACGAGTACACCAGCGCCTGCTCCTGAGCTCGTCACCTGATCGCCCCTTTCCCACCTGATCGTTTCCGCTCGGCCGATCAGGTGGGGAAGGGGCGGTGCGACCTGGTGCGACTCGGCCGGTTGGTCACCTGATCGTGTCCCACGATGTGGACAGAAACGATCAGGTGACCTTCGTTGGCGTTTGGCCTGGTCATAGGCGTTGGAAGTCACCTGATCCAACCCGTACCTGACTCAGGTCAGCCGTTGATCGAACACATGCTGGCGGATCCACGCGTGCATGGCGATCGCCGACGCAGCCCCTGCGTTGATCGAGCGAGTCGAGCCGAACTGTGCGATCGACAGGACGGCGACCGCATGGGTTCGTGCATCCTCCGACAAGCCGGGCCCCTCCTGCCCGAACAGCAGCACACACCGTCGCGGCAGTTCGAACGTCTCGAGCGGCACCGCGCCAGGCAGGTTGTCCACGCCGATCAGTGGCAACTCCTCGGCGCGCGCCCACTCGGCGAACTCGGCGATGGTCGGGTGGTGGTGGACATGCTGGTATCGATCGGTGACCATGGCGCCGCGCCGGTTCCACCGCCGGCGGCCGACGATATGCACCGCGGCGGCCTGGAAGGCGTTCGCCGTACGCACGATCGCCCCGATGTTGAAGTCGTGCTGCCAGTTCTCGATGGCGACATGGAACGGGTGCCGCCGCTCGTCGAGATCATCCACAATCGACTCGCGGCGCCAGTAGCGGTACCGGTCGACCACGTTGCGCCGGTCTCCTTCGGCCAGCAACTCGGGGTCGTACTTCGGGTCGTCCGGCCATGACCCTTCCCAAGGGCCGACGCCCACCTCTCCAACGTTCTCGGACTCGTCCACGAGCCGGTCCGATCAGCTGAGGCCGAGTTCGGCCAGGTCGTACGCGGCCAGGTATGGCAGCCCCTCGGCCTCGATGCGTTCGCGGGCGCCGGTCGCGCGGTCGACGATGACCGCCACGCCGACGACGTGCGCGCCGGCTTCCCGCAGCGCCTCGACCGCGGTCAGCACGCTGGCACCGGTGGTCGAGGTGTCCTCGACGGCGAGCACTCGCCGGCCCGCCACCTCGGGGCCTTCGATTCGCCGCTGCAGTCCGTGCGCCTTGCCGGCCTTGCGAACGACGAAGGCATCAAGGCTGCGCCCGCGAGAGGCCGCTGCGTGCAGCATGGCACCGGCGACCGGGTCGGCGCCGAGGGTCAGCCCGCCGACGGCGTCATACTCGAGGTCCGCGGTCAGCTCGAGCATGACTAGGCCGACCAGCGGCGCCGCGATCCCGTCCAGCGTTACCCGCCGAAGGTCGATGTAGTAATCCGCCTCCAACCCTGACGACAGCACTACGTGGCCGTGGACCACGGCCTTGTCGACGATCTGCTCGCGGAGCTCATCCCGTGCGCTCACGGTTGTCGAGCGTACGGCACGCTAGGTGTCGTGCGTCCCGGCACCGTCGTCCTCGCCCATGGCCCGTTGGACCCGCCCGGCTGGTGGGGCCCAGTGGCCGGCGCACTGCGCGGCTACGGCGTCCACGTGATCGCGCCGGAGCTCATGGCCGGTGCCCCGCCGTATTCGGTGGGATGGGTGGCCGGCATGGCCAGACCGCTGCATGCGGCGGATGTTCCGACGCCGTTGGCCTTGGTCGCACACGGCACCGCAGGGCCGTTGCTGCCGGCGCTGGCGCGGACTCAGCGAGCCGCCCGACGCGGAGTGGGCGGGTACGTGTTCGTGGACTCCTCACTCCCGAGACCGGGCGCACAGACCCATCTCGACTTGCTCCGGGCCGCCGATCCCGGCGCCGCAGATCGGGTTCATGACTCGCTGCACCGCGGAGCCGCGAGCCCGCTGGACGAGCCGCCACTCGCCGCGGACCATGCCTTCTGGACCGAGCCCCTGCCGCCCGCCATCGACTGGCCGGACGCGCCGTGCGCGTACGTTCGCTTCGGGGCGGACGTTCGAGGCGTCGGGCCGACGCAATGGTGGGCGCGATCGGCCGGGCAGCGCGGCTGGCTCGTCGAAGACTCGGCTCGTGAACTGGCCGAAACTGTGGCCGATGTCATCAATCAGCTTGCTGGGTGACCATGAAAAGTGGGTACTTAACGAACGGACCGTGACCGCGACCCCCTTTCTCGATGACCGACGTAACCGAAGCGCGAACAGCAACATCCCAGCCGGCCGCTGCGCGCAGCGATAGGCCGGACGGCACAACCTGGCTCGATGTGGCCCGCGTCCTGGCGATCGTGGCGGTGGTGCTGATCCACGTCATCGCGCCGGTCGTAACCGGCCGCTGGGCCGACGAGGGATCCGCAGGTTGGTGGACGGCCAATGTGATCGACTCTGCGCTTCGCTGGTGTGTTCCGGTCTTCGTCATGATCAGCGGGGCGCTGCTGCTCGACCCGCGCCGGGTGGAACGTCCCCGAGACTTCTACCTGCGCCGGCTCGGCCGGGTCGGCATCCCGCTGATCGTCTGGACCCTCGTCTACCTCGGATTTCGCCAATGGTGGATGGGGCAGGACCTGTCCGTCGAGGACGCCGCCCGGGGAGTGCTCGCCGGTACGCCGTTCCTGCAGCTGTACTTCCTCTACGTGCTGGTCGGTCTCTACGCCCTGGCACCGTTCCTGAAGATCGTGATCCGGCACACGACCCGGCGGATGCAGGCAGGGCTGGCCGGTGTGCTCATCGGTATCGGGGCGCTCGACCAGTTCGCGTCCATGCTTGTGGGGGCCGGATCGTCGACGGCGGCTACTCGCTTCCTGCCGTTCGCCGGGTACTTCGTCGCCGGCTGGGTGCTGCGCGATATCCGGCTGACGCCTTACCGGGTGCGGGTGGCCGGCGCTTCGTTCGTGACGTCGGTGGCCGCGACGGCGGGCCTGGTCGGTGTGCTTTCGGCACCGGACGGCTGGGGCACCCCTGGCCAGTACCTCTACGGCTATCTGTCGCCGACAGTTGTGGTGATGTCGCTGTCGGCCTTCGTCCTGTTGCGGGCCGCGGTCGCGGCGCTGCGGGTGTGGCGGCACCGGGCGACCGCGGTCGCGTCCGTCACGTTCGGAATCTTTCTCGTCCATCCGCTGGTGCTGTATCCGCTGCAGGCTGCCTGGCAGCTTCCCAGCGCGCCGTTGTCGCTGCTGGTCGCCGCGGCCGGTCACGTGGCGCTGACCATCGCAGCGTCTGTTGCGGCCACTGTGCTGCTGCGCCGGATCCCGTACGTCCGCGCCGCCGTGGGGTGAGGTTCAGCGGCTCCTCTCGGCCGGATGCCGCTTGCCGGTTGCCACCAGGACCCGCCGAGGCAGGCGCGGAAGCAACCATGCCGCCGTCTTGTACAGGGCGCCGGGGACTGAGACGCTCTTGCCGCGTTCCAGATCACGCAGGGCGGTAGCGACGAGTCGATCCGCATCGAGCCACATGAACGACGGCATACCCGCCATGTTCATTTCGGCTCGCTGGTGCAGTTCGGTGCGCACGAAGCCCGGCACCAACGCCATGACCCGCACGCCGCTGCCGGCCACCCGGGGCGCCAGCCCTTCGCTGAACAGCGTCACCCAGGCCTTGTGGGCGCTGTACGTCCCGCGAGGAACGAACCCCGCGAGGGAGCTGACGTTGATGACGGCGCCGTGCTTGCGCTCGACCATGCCGGCCAGGGCGGCATGGGTCAGCCGCAGGACGGCCAGGACCAGGACGTTGTGCAGCCGCTCCTCTTCGGCGATGTCATTGGCCAGGTAGGGCCTGCGCAGGGCGAATCCCGCGTTGTTGACCAGTAGGTCGACCGGCCGGCCGGCGTCGCGCAGCCGTCCTTCGACCGCGGCCATGCCGTCGTGGGTGCTCAGATCCGCTGGCAGTACCTCAGCTGCGATGCCGTACTGCTTCTCGAGCTGGGCCGCGGTCGCCGCCAAGCGCTGCGCATCGCGGGAGACGAGCACAAGATCGTGCCCGGTTGCTGCCAGCCGGCGGGCGAAGGCGTTCCCGATACCGGCCGTGGGGCCTGTCACGAGCGCTGTTGGCATGGCACCCGACCCTACCTACGCGCTCATCGGTGATCACGAAGGGTTTGGGCACCGGATCGGGCTACGAACCCTTCGTGATCACGGCCGGCGGATTAGGCTCGCTGGACGGTGAGCGTGTCCGCGGCCTCATCGAGCTCGACCCGCACCGCGTCGCCGTCCTTGATCTCGCCGGCCAGAATCGCCCTGGCCAACTTGTCGCCGATCGTGGATTGCACCAGCCGGCGCAACGGCCGGGCACCGTACACCGGGTCGTACCCGGTGAGGGCCAGCCACTCCTTGGCCGCGTCGCTGACCTGAAGCGCCAGCCGCCGGTCCGCGAGCCGATCGGCGAGTAGCCCGACCTGCAGATCGACGATCCGGGCCAGCTCGTCGGTGCCCAGTGCGTCGAACATGACGACGTCGTCGAGCCGGTTGAGGAACTCGGGCTTGAACGACGCGCGGACGACCTCCATCGCCTTCTCGCGCTTGTCCTGCTCGTCCAGGGTCGGGTCGGCGAGGAACATCGAGCCCAGGTTCGAGGTTAGGATCAGGATCGCGTTGCGGAA
>DATHUM010000384.1:0-2195 GCA_035462225.1 Jiangellaceae bacterium
GCCTCGTGATGCAGGACGTCGAGGGCAACGAGTTCTGCCTCGACTAACCTCGATTCCCGGTCAAGTAGTTGAGTTGAGGTCTCCTGCTTGATCACCGGGGTGGGAATCGGAAGCTGAGGGTGCGCTCGTTCCACCAGGGGATCGGGACGGTCAGGTCGGCGTAGCCGGCGTCGATGAGGACGGGGTGGTGGCTGCGCAGGTTCAGGGCGCAGGTGATGCCGGTGGCGGTGATGTGCAGGGTGCCGGTGGCGTCGAGGAAGTGGCGCCAGATCCGGTCGGGGGTGGCGTGTTCGTAGCGGGGTAGGTCGCGGGCGAACAGGCGGTAGAGGTTGCCGGCGATGACGGTCAGGGTGGTGTCCAGGTCGACGTTGAGGGGGACGGCGGAGGTCAGGGCGTCGAGGTGGAACCCGCCGATGTAGGCGTCGAGCTCGTTCTCGACCAGCATGCGTTCGGCGTAGCGGGTGAACAGGTCCTTGGCCGGGGTGTTCAGGTCGTGGGTGATCAGCAGGGTGGGTTCGTCCCGGCCGATGTTGGCGACGGCGATCTGCCGGACCTGGGTACGCACGTCGCGCAGTTTGACCATGTCCTCGTGCAGGCGGGGGCGTCGGTAACGGCCGGACCGGGCCACGGTGACGGTCTTCCAGGCGCTGGCGGGCAGCGTGGCGAGCCGGGCCAGTTCGGTCTTGCCGCGCTGGCGCAGGGTCAGCCAGTTGATGCCGCGGCCGGTGAGCTCGTCCAGGATCTTGTAGGTGGTCAGTTGGGAGTCGAAGACCAGCAAGCCGGGGTCGGCGCCGGTGGCGGCGCGCCAGTAGTCGGCGAACGCGATGATCTCGCGGGCTTGTTCGGCCTTGGTGATGTCGGCGTTGGCGTAGACCATCTCGCTGCTGGCGTGGTCCTGGGCGAAGAAGGTCAAGACCGCGCGGGTGCGTTGGGAGCGGCGGGGCACGTAATGCTTGTCCAGCACCGCCTGCTCGCCGTGGTGGCGGATGGCGTGGAAGTCGCAGTTGAACCCGGCGGTGCCGGTGGCCAGCCCGACCCGGCGCAGTGCGCCGACCAGCCCGGACAGCAGCCGTTGGTTGGATTCGCGGCGGACCCGCCAGGAGTAGCTGCCCAGGTGGGTGGCCTTGGGTAGCGCGGTCAGCCCGAGGGTGAACGCCAGCCCGACGTCGTCGGTGAGGGTGCCGATGTGGTGGACCCGGGCCCGCCGGGCGCACTTGGCCAGCAGCAGCGTGCCGATCGACGCCCAGGCCGACAGTATCCGGGTGGACGGGTAGGCGGCCGCGGTGACCAGGTCGGGCAGGCCGAGGTCGACGATCGCTGGGAACAGCAGCAGCAAACCGGCGTGATCGCACGGCAGGGACACCTCGCTGTCGGGCCAGCCCGGCAACGGGCCGGCCTTGGCCGCGTCCAACCGCCCGGGAGGTCCGCGGCGGCCCTGGTCGCGCCGGGTCAGCCGGGGCAGACCCTCGCCGTCCAGGATCTGCCACACGGTCTGGCCGCTGACCGGGATCCCTTCACCGGTCAACGCGGTGGCGATCTCGCTGACCGAGTGCCCACCGGCGCGCAGCTGCAGGACTCGGGCCCGCACGGTGCCGGTGACCTTGCGGGGCCCCTTCGGACCCGGCTTGGTCTCGGCGAACAGGGACAGTCGGCCCGCCCGGAGCAGGGTGGCCATCTGGTGCACGCTGGCGGTGGAGTACCCGAACCGGTCGGCGACCTCGGCGGCGGGCATCTCGTCCAGGAAGTACGCGCGCAGCGCCTCGTACCGCCGCTGCGCCGCGCTGGCGGGGGCGGTGAAGTACTCCGCGCCCTCTCGCACCCGGTGACCTCAACTCGTCTGACTGACTGAACTCCTCACACGGTAGACCTGTAACACAGCGTCCCGATGACGACACGCCGGAACCAGTTCAGATCCGGGCAGGCTAGGCCAGATACGGCTACAGAGCTCGGCCCAGCAGTTCATGTAAACCCATTGAGGTCACCAGCGAAGCACGAGCCTGGAAGGAACGGCCTGACCA
This sequence comes from Jiangellaceae bacterium, assembly GCA_035462225.1. Taxonomy (GTDB): domain Bacteria; phylum Actinomycetota; class Actinomycetes; order Jiangellales; family Jiangellaceae; genus JASLBX01. The sequence goes on from DATHUM010000384.1 coordinate 2,019, forward strand.
GCAGGAACGACTGCTCAGCTGTCAGCGACCCGACCAGCGATAGAGATCACGCACCGCTCCCGGGAATCGAGGCTAAGCGCCGCGGCCTCCCGGCGGGATTTGAGACGAGGAGCGCTCCCTGACCGTCGTCCAGTCCCTGCAACGCACCTCCCGCGACCTTGCACCCCGGTTGTGCCT
>DATHUM010000385.1:0-9327 GCA_035462225.1 Jiangellaceae bacterium
ATGCGGACTGCACCAAGCTTCCACGGTGCGGTGGACGGACTGCACCGAGCTTCCACGGTGCGGTGGACGGTGAGCACCAGGCTTCCATGGTGCGGACGGCGGGTGCACCAAGCTTCCACGGTGACGCTATAGCGACACCGAGCTTCCACGGTGCGGACGGCGGGTGCACGAGCTTCCACGGTGTCGATGCGGACTGCACCAAGCTTCCGCGGTGCGGTGGGAGCGTCGCGTCCGGCATGATCTGCCAACCACGGCTGAACCACCCTTAGGCTGGTAGTCCATCGCCGGACCGCCGGGGGCACCGATGCGATACCGCTTCGAGGGGTGTGAGCTGGACACCGCCGTGTACCGGCTCACGGTGGCAGGTCGCACCGAGCCGGTGGAACCCCAGGTTTTCGATCTGCTGGCCTACCTCATCGAGCACCGCGACCGCGTGGTGTCCAAGGAGGAACTGCTCGACAACATCTGGGGTAACCGGTTCGTCAGCGAATCCACTCTGACCAGCCGAGTCAAGAGCGCTCGCCGCGCGATCGGCGACGACGGCCAGGCGCAGCGGTACATCCGCACGGTTCAAGGACGCGGCTATCAGTTCGTCGGCCCTGTCGACGAGGACGGGGCCGACTCGCCCGCCCCAGCCGTCACCGAGACGAGCCCGCAGATCGACGCCAGCGAACTGGCCGTTGCCACGACTCCCCTGATCGGGCGCCAGCGGGAGCTGTCCGACCTCGCCGATCTCATGGGCGGCACGAGACTGCTCACGCTCACCGGAATGGGTGGCGTGGGCAAGACGCGGCTGGCCGTCGAGCTGGCCACCAGGATTGGGGACCGCTACGCCGACGGCGTCAGATTCGTCGCACTTACCCGGGTACGCGATCCGGCGCTGGTGGCCGGCCTTGTGTTGGAGACCCTCGTACCTCGCAGTGACGGCGCAGGCGCCGAGTTGCTGCTGCGGGAATGGCTCAGGGGACGCACGATGCTGCTCGTTCTCGACAACTTCGAACATGTGGCTGACGCCGCGCCGTTGGTGTCCGATCTGCTCCGGTCGTCGCCCGGGCTATCGGTCCTCACAACGAGCCGAGAGCGGCTGCGTCTTGCCGGGGAGCAGGTGTACGAGGTGTTGCCGCTCGACATCGACGGCGAGGTGGACGGCGACCTCGGCGTGCCAGACGCGCTGGCGTTGTTCGAGCAGTCGGCCCGAGCCGCCGACCCCTCGTTCGCAATCGACGAGAAGAACCGGAACGACGTCGCCGCGATCTGCCGCGCGCTCGACGGGCTTCCGTTGGCACTGGAACTCGCCGGGCCTCGGGTTCGCCTGCTGCCGACCCGCTTCCTGCGGGAGCGCTTGGCCAGCCGGATCGACGCGTTGAGCGCCGGCATGCGCGACCACCCGGAACGGCACCAGACGATACGAGCGGCGATCGCCTGGAGCTACGACCTACTGCACCCTTCCGAGCGCAGGTTGTTCAACCGGATGGCCGTGTTCGCGGCGCCGGCACCCCTGGAGGCGGTCGAAGACGTCTGCGGCGCCGAGCACGACGCCGATATCCTCTCCGACCTCGCCAGCCTCGTCGACAAGAGCATGGTCCGGCGCGTCGATCACCACGCAAGTGAGCCTCGGTTCACCATGCTCGAGTTGCTGCATGAGTTCGCCAGCGAGCAGTTCGATGCCGCCGCGGAGCGCGATGAGATCCGGCACCGGCACGCCGTTCATTTCGCCGAACTCGTCGCCGGATATGAGGAGGCGCGCTGGGGTGAGGCAGCCGGCTATTGGATCGACGCCATCCACGAGCACCTTCCTGACATCCGGGCGGCATTCGACTGGTCGAGCAATGCCGGCGACCACCGGACGGCGGGCAAGATCGCGGCGTCGCTGTACGGCTACCTCGATGTCCATCCCGACCCAGTCGGTCGCTGGACGGAGCAGGCGCTCGAATGGATCGACGAACTCGAACCGCTGTCCGTCGGCGAACTGCATTTTGCCGCTGGGTACATGCCGTACAACCGGGGGGACATCGAGGCCACCAGGCACCACTGGTCGCAGGCGCTGGAGGCGTTCCGCGAGATGGGTCATCCTCGCTACACGGCGCTGGCCCTCTCGTTCCTGGCCAGCACGTACATCGGTAGCGCCGCCGACTACGAGCGCGCGCAGAGTATGTGCAGCGAAGCCCTCGACCTCGTGCGAAAGACCGGGGAGCAGCAGGCCCTTGCCCATGTGCTGAACTCCAAGGGCGAGCTCGCCCGGCTGCACGGTGATGTCGAGCTCGCGGAAGAAACCTACGTGGCGGCGCTCGAAGCCACCCGAGCGGGCGGTGATCGGGGCACCGAGAGCGTGATTCTGGCCAACCTCGCTTATCTGGCCCGATTCCGCGGCGCGTACGACGATGCGCGGAGCCTCGGGCGCCAGTCCCTCAGGATGTGCTGGGCGCTCGGGTTACGGATGATTGCGGCGTGGGGCGTGAGCGACCTGGCCGCCGCCGAACACGGATTGGGTTCCCATGAGCGCGCCGCACGGCTGGTCGGTGCATCCGATGCTGCGCTGGAGAGCCTGGGCGCGGCCCGCGGTGCGGATGATCTGCCAGAGCACGGCGACGTGGTACGGGAGCTGGAACGCGTGCTCGGCGCTGACCGATTCGCCGAACTCCGAGCCGAGGGTGCCGCCATGACGCTCGAGGAGTGCGTCCGCTACGCACTGGACGAGCAGGTGATGTGAGGGCACGGTCATGCAGTCGCCGGAGCGAACAGCGCTGCCAGGGCGGGAACTGACTCCACCCCGTAGGTGACCGAGCCGACGGGTACCCGATCACCTACCGCCTGCAGCACCTGCGCCGTGGCCGTCGGCCCGAAGGCCCCGCACAACTCGATCGATTGTGCGCCGCCCTCGACCAGTTCGATGGCGACTTGCACCGCGGACTCCCGATCAGGCACGGCCACGATCGTCGTGGTGAGACCTCCACGCTGGATCACTGCTCGGTCCGTCGCAGGGTCCTCACCGCCTAGGCCGAGATAGATGAAGCCCCAACTGTGGAACGTCATGGGTTGGCTCCTCTCATATAGCTTGGTATTGAACTACTTTAGCTTAATACCAAGCTATAGTGGTCGCCGCCATGGGTAGCGACTCCATCGACCGGATCATCGAAGCCTGGGCCCGCAGCGATCCCAATGTGGACGCCCGCCCACTACACGTCGTCGGGCGCTTGTTGTTGTGCGCTGAGTACTGCAAGCGGGATCTGGTCGCCGCCTTGCAGCCGTTGGGCTTGAGCTTCGGCGACTTCGACGTGCTCAACACACTGCGGCGACGCGGAGAAGCACAAGGCAGCAAGCCCAGCGACCTTGCCGCCTCGTCGCTGATCACCACCGGCGCGATGACCGCACGGCTGGACAGACTCGAGCGCACCGGGCTGATCCGACGCACGCCCGACCCTGAGGACGGCCGGGGCGTGCGGGTTCGGCTGACCGCGCGGGGCCAGCGGCTCGCGGAGCAGGCCCTCCAAGCGGTAATCGCCGCCGACAAGGAGTTTCTGCAGCCACTGGACCAGAGCGAGCGCGATCAGGTCGCCCAGGCGCTGAAGCGACTCCTGCTGCCCTACGAAGCCGACTGACACCTCCAGTCGACCGGCGGCGCTCTGACCCTTGGCGTACCCGTCGAGGTAGGGCGCAGACGATGTCGGAGTGATCAGATAGCGAGCGCGATCGCCGACTCCCAGGACTTCAGGTAGTCCGTGAATCCGGCCGCGAACTCTTCGAGTTGCCTATCGCCGGCCGGGCTCAGCGCCGTCAGGGCATATGTGACCTCGACGGAGCTGCCCTCGCCGGCGCCGTCGTCGAGTTCGACCGAGACGGTGCCGGCTCGCGAGCCCGGCGTCACCCGTGCGTACGACATCAGGCGACCGGGCTCGCGGTCGAGCACGAGCCAGATCGTGTGCTCGCCGCCGGCCGATGTCTCGAAGACCGTCCCCGGAGCCGCGTCGTCTTCGGTCGGTGCGGGAAACACCGGCTGCCAGCCGTCGACCCACCGCTCCTCCCCGCGCGGGGTGAAAAGGACGAAGGCCTCGTCGGGCGGCAACGCAACGTTGATCCGGCCGGTCAACCGGTACTGCGGGCCACTCATGGCTTGACTCCTTCGGTCAGCTGGTGCGCGTCAGCCGCGGTCACCGTCACGCCGTACACGTCCTTGAGCTGTTCGATCTTGGCCAGCGTCTCGGGTGAGAACGGCGCCTTGCCCTCGAAGGCGTGCAGCGCGATGCCCTCCACGAGATCGCCCAGCGACATGTCCAGGTACTCGGCCAGACCTTTGAGCACCTTGAGCAGGTTCCGCTCGATGCGCAAGCCGGTCTGGACTCTGTCTATCGTTACCATGGTAACATGGTACCATGATGCCGAGCTGGGCGTCCGCTAGTTTTGTCGCATGGCAACTCGACAGTGGAGCGATCTGTCTCGCGCCCAGCAGCGGATGATCATCGCAGGAGCAGCCGTCGAGGTCGCTCTGACCGCCTTTGCGCTCGTCGACCTCGCCCGGCGTCCCGCGAGCCAGGTACGCGGCCCGAAGTTGCTGTGGGCCGTCACGTGCTTCGTCCAGCCGGTAGGGCCGATCTCTTACCTCGCGCTCGGCCGACGCACGTCATAGCGTCGCGGGCTGCGCCCCGCGACCGGTTACGGTCAGCCCGCAAGGCGGCTCGACCGGCGGACCAGTGGCCGCGACGACCGACGCTCACTTCCCGGCTCGGCGGCGCCGTGCCCGGCGGACGACGGCAGCGGTGCCGAGTACGGCGACAGTGGCGCCGGCGGCACCCAAGGTGGCGGTCTCGCGGCGCCCGATCCGGCGCGAGGCGACGGCGTGCCGGCCGGCGATCTCTTCCAGCATTGCCTCGAGCGCAGTCGCGTTGTCATGCTCCGGGCGCCAGCCGGCCGCTCGGAGCCGCTCGGACGAGATCACCCACGGGTTGGTGACGAAATGCAGTTCGCTGGCCGGGGCGGGGGTGATGCCGAGCCGATGCAACCGCTCGGCGGTGCCGTAGGCGAACGAACCGGGCAGCTCGATCCCGGCCCGGCCGGACAGCGCCTCCACCTCGTTCTGCGTCAGCCATCCCTCGCACCCGACGGTCAGCGGGCCGTCCAGCCCGGCCAGCACGGCCAGTTCCAGCGCCGAGGCGAGATCGTCCAGGTGGCACAGTTGCCACGCCGGCTCCGTCCCGCGCACGACGAGCAGCCGGGGCGCCTCGAAGTGGCGGGTCAGCACCGTGTCCACGCCCGGGCCGACGACCATGGCCGGCCGGACGACGGTCACCGCCATTCCGGGGTGCGCGTTGGTCGACCGCGCGCAGAGCTGTTCGATCTGCAACAGGTCGCTGAGCAGGGCGCCGTCCTCGGTGGCGCGCAGCGGCGCGTCCTCCGGGATCGGCACCGGGTTCTCCGGCGCGGCCCCGTAGACCATGGCACTGGTGACGACGATCACCCGCGCCACGCCGGCCGCCGCGGATGCGGTCAGCACCGCCTGCACTCCACGGATGTTCCGGCGGCTGCGCTCACTCGGCCGGTCGGTGACGCCGAGGTCGATCGCGGTGTGCACGACGGTCTCGCAGCCGGTCAACCTGGACACCAGCGCAGGCTGGGTGTAATCGAACACGCGCCAGGTGACGCCGTCGAGATCACCCCTGGTGGTGTCGATGGCGACGACGCGCCTGATGTCGTCGCGCGCGGCAGCGAGCCGGGCGGCCAGCAACCGGCCTACGCCGGAGGCTGCCCCTACCACGGCGATCGTCCTCCCGGCGCTGCCGGTTCCGGCCCCGGCGTTGCGCCGAGCGCGAACCGTGCCCGGCTCGGTGCTCATGCGCGAACCCTCCTGCCGTACGGTGACATGGTGAGGTGTCAGACACCCCAATATCGCAGCCCATCCTGCCCGAGGTGCTCCGATGAGTGATGTGCCGTTCGGATTCCGGTCCGAAGACGACGACGAGAACACGCCGGCCGGCGAGCCCGGCGGCGGCGGTGGAGCGTCCGGCGACCCGCTCAGCCAGCTGTTCGCGGCCATGGGCCCGGGTGGAGCGGGCATGCCCGAGCTGGGGCAGATGCTGCAGCACCTCGGCCAGCTGCTGTCCTGGTCCGGTGGCCCGGTGAACTGGGACTTGGCCAACCAGTCCGCGCGGCAGGTCGTCGCGGCGGGCGGGGACCGGTCGGTCAGCTCGGCCGAGCGCCGCGACGTCGAGGACGCGTTCCGTCTCGCCGACACCTGGCTCAACGAGGCGACCGACTTCCCGGCGACCGGTGGCTCCCCGCGCACCTGGAGCCGTGCGGAGTGGGTCGAGGGCACCCAGCAGGCGTGGCGCGCGCTGGTCGATCCCGTCGCCGCGCGGGTGTCCGAGGCGATGAACAAGGCGCTGCCCCAGGAGATGGCGCAGGCGGCCGGGCCACTCGTCGGCATGATGCAGCAGATCGGGGTGTCCATGTGGGGTGCCCAGGTCGGCCAGAGCATCGGCAAGCTGGCCGGCGAGGTGCTCGGCTCGACCGACGTCGGCCTGCCGCTCGCGGCCGGCCACCCGGTGCTGGTGCCGATGAACGTCCGGGCCTTCGGCGAGGGCCTCGGCCTCGAAGAGCGCGACGTGTTCCTCTACCTGGCCATGCGAGAACTCGCCTACCTGCGGTTGTACGCACACGCCCCGTGGCTTCGCGGCCACATCGTGTCGCTCGTCGAGGAGTACGCGCGGCACGTCAATGTCGACACCGACCGCATCGAGTCGACGCTGCGCGAGCTCGACCCGCAGCGGCCCGAGGCTATCCAGGAGGCGCTCGAGGGCGGGCTGTTCGACATGCCCACGACGCCCGGGCAGAAAGCCGCGCTGACACGCCTCGAGCACGCCCTGGCCCTCATCGAAGGTTGGGTTCACGACGTCGTGACCACGGCCACGAGTGACCGACTGCCATCTGCCGGCGCGTTGGCCGAGACGGTACGCCGGCGCCGGGCGAGCGGTGGCGCGGCGGAGCAGACCTTCGCCACGCTCGTCGGGCTGGAGCTGCGCCCGCGCAAGCTCCGGGAGGCGGCGGACTTCTGGGCGGCGGTCAGGGACGTTCGCGGCATGGAGGGCCGGGACGCCGTATGGACACACCCGGACCTGCTGCCGGACGCCGAGGATCTGGCCGATCCGGAGCGTTTCCTCACTCGCGCCGAGCTCGACCCGTCCGCCTTCGAGGACAAGCCGGACCAAGGCGACTCACGTTCTTGATCGAAGAACCATCCGTCCCGGACAACCGGGATGGATCTTCCGTTGATCTTGAAAGCTGGCGTTGCTAGAGGGCTTCCGCGTCATCTGGGGGCCTTCCGGCGGCGTGGGTGAGTCCGTCGAGGAAACCGCGGGCCCGATCGGTCCGCGGATACCTGTTGACCAGCGCCCAGAACTCCTCGCCGTGGTCCGCGACGAGCAGGTGGGCGAGCTCATGGACCAGTACGTAGTCGAGCACCCACGGCGGCACTCCCTTGAGCCGATCGGACACCCGGATCGTGGTGTCGTCCGGTGTACACGAACCCCAGCGGGAGTTCTGGTTTGCGCTCCACCGCACCGACGCCGGTTCGGCACGGCCGTCGAGGTACCGGCGGGACAAGTCCCAGGCCCGAGCCAGTAGCCGGTCGTCGCTCGGCCGGCGGCGGGCGTCTGCGGCGTCGAGCCGCTTGAGCATGGTGCTCACCCACTGTTGTTCCTGGGCCTTGGTGAACGTGGCGGGCATGCACACCACGACCTTTCCCGCCTCCCGGAATGCGGTGACCGTGCGCTTGCGGCGCCGCGACCGCCGGATCTCCACTGTGGTCTCGGGCATGAAGGCACCGTACCTGAGCCCGGAAGTCCGGTTCGGCTCTCTCGAATCCGGCGAGTTTTTCTCCGTCCACACCCGGTGGATTAGATCACCGCAGGTCAGGACGGCAGTCAGACACGACCGGTGAGTTCGTCAACAGGACTACCCACCGGTGATCCACAGGCATATCGGACAGCTTGCACAACCCATCCACATGGTTTTCCACAAGCCCTGGCATCTAATCCGCTATGTGCGTTGACCCGCTTACCATCCGGTTCTAGCGTCGCAAGTGACGGAACCGCCGGAGCGCCAGGTCGTTCGCACGGGGAAGGCGCGCGGCAGAGACGAACCGGGGGGCCGCCTACTAAGCCGGTCGTACGGTCGTCTGAACCCCTGCACTCAGGCGGCCGCACGGCCGGCCGTCGCATGTTCGGCAGTCGTACCGGCGGCACAGCGATTCACCGCTGTTCGCCGCATTCGGCCGGGATTTCTCTTGTTACGCGGGTAAAGCAATGTAGTGTGTCGCCGCGAACCGCACGATCAGAAAGACAGGAGGCCATGATGGCCGATGAGACGTACTCCGGCGAGTTCTACTGTGTGAAGTGCAAGGAAAAGCGTGAGGCTTCGGGCAACGTCGTCGTCAACGACAAGGGCACCCGGATGGCCAAGGCCCAGTGCCCGGTTTGCGGGACGAATCTGAACCGGATCCTCGGCAGGGCCTGAGACCTCACCGGCTAATCGGTCTCGTCCCGGGCGGCGCTGCCGGCCACGACGGCGGCGCCGCCTGTGGATAGTCTCCGCGCACCGGCAGGCGATCCCGCGAGGATCGGGTCTACCCGATTCCGGCTCATAGGTGGGGCTGCCCGTGCGTCCATTGATCCATCCTTCGCTGGTTCGAGTCTGGCGCGACCCGACGACCATCCAGCTCGGGCTCGATCCCGCCCGAGCACTCGTGCTCGGCGGATTGACCACCCTCGATGCCACCATCCTGCGCAGCCACGACGGCCGTGCCGACACGTTCATGCTGCGGTCGCTCGCCACCGACCAAGCCGGCGACGCCGCGGTAGCCGACCGCCTGCTGGACGTCCTGCGATCCGCAGGTGTGCTCGTCGATAACGACCACCTGCATGCGGCAGACCGGCCGGACACCCCACCAGACGAGGAGCGGGCCCCGAACGCCGGAGATCGTGCCGGCGAGTCCGAGATGCGCGCACCCGACCGGGCCAGCCTCGGCCTTCTGACCGGCGACCTGGACGGTGGTGCGGCGGCAATGCAGGCCCGCCAGGCGGCGTGGGTCGAAGTTCGCGGTGCAGGCCGGGTCGGCGCCCAGATAGTGCGACTGCTCGACGCCGCCGGCGTCGGCCGTACGTCCGCCGTCGATCCGGGACCTGCCTCGGCGCATGACGTGGCACCCGGCGGTCTGCCGGCGCTTCATGCCGGGCGTCCCCGCGACGAAACGATCCAGCGGCTCGTAGGTGGTGGCATCCGGGCCCGATCTCGGGCAATGAGCCGAAGTCCGGCGTCGGCGGTGGACCCTCCGGCACC
>DATHUM010000386.1:0-7110 GCA_035462225.1 Jiangellaceae bacterium
CCACTGCTTTCATGGCCGGCGAGTCGTCCTGCCGCGAGGCGAACCTCGCGAAGAGCGCGGCGGTGATGACGGGTGCCGGCACCGCGTGCGCGATGGCCTGCTCGACCGTCCACCGACCCTCTCCGGAGTCTTCGACGAAACCGGCCAGCTGGCTGAGCTCCGGATCGGCTTCCAACGCCTCGACGAGCAGGTCGAGCAGCCAGGAGCGCACCACGGGTCCGCGCGACCAGGCCTTGAACGCCCCGGGCACGTTGTCGACCACGCCGGAGGCACGCAGCAACTCGTACCCTTCGGCGTAGGCCTGCATCAGGCCGTACTCGATGCCGTTGTGGACCATCTTCGTGTAGTGACCGGCGCCGACACCCCCGGCATGCACGAAGCCTTCGTCACGCGGGCCTTCGGGTCGGAGGGCGTCGAAGATGGGCATGAGCCGTTCGACGTGCTCGGCGGCACCGCCGGCCATCAACCCGTAACCGTTCTCCAGGCCCCAGATCCCTCCGGAAACGCCACAGTCGACATATCCGATACCCCGTGCGCCCAGCAGCTCGGCGTGCATCTGATCGTCGGTCCAGCGTGAGTTGCCGCCGTCGACCACGACGTCGTCTTCGGACAGCAGCTCCGCCAATTCCGTGATGACCTGGTGAGTCGGATCGCCGTGCGGCACCATCACCCAGACGGACCGGGGCGCGGCGAGCTTGCCGACCATCTCCTCGAGACTCGCAACATCCCTGACCTGCGGATTGCGGGCGTATCCCACGACCGTGTGCCCGGCGCGGCGCAGCCGTTCGCGCATGTTGCCGCCCATCCGGCCGAGTCCGACGAGTCCCAGTTCCATTGGCAGCTCCTCCAGGCGGCGTTCGTCGGGACGGGTTCTGTACCTAACGCTAGCCCGAGCTCATGGCCCACAAACCCTTGGCGATCGACGCGGGCGCGTCAGCTCGAGATTCGGACCGGCATCGCGAGGTAGCGGTACTGACTGACCGGTTCGGCATCGAGGCTCTCCGCCCCCTGCAGCACGGCGGCCTTCTTAGGGTCGGTGAACGACAGGACCGCAATCGGTGCGTTGATCGCCTGCAGGCCGTCGAGAAGGTAGCTCGGGTTGAAGCCGGTGGTCATGGCGGGCCCGTCGACGGTAGCCGGCAAGGCCTCCGAAGCCTGCGCGTCGTCGCCGCTGCCGGCCTCCAGCACGACCTGACCGTCGTCGAAAGACAACTGGACAGGAGTGTTGCGCTCGGCGACGAGAGCGACGCGTCGTACCGACTCGATCAGCGCGACCATTTCGACCCGCGCCATCGTCTCGATCTCAGTGGGGAAGAGCCGCTGGTAGTTGGGCACCCACTCGCCGTCGATGAGCCGGCTCGTCGTGCGGCGGCCGCCGGCGGCCAGACCGAGCAGACTGTCTTGATCGGTGCCGGCGAGAGCGAGGGTGACTTCACCGCTGGGCGCCAAGGTCTTCGCGGCGTCGACCAGCGTGCGGGCCGGGACGAGCGCAATGGCCGAAACATCTGGCCGGGCCGGGCGCCAGGTGAACTCGCATACGGCTAGGCGGTACCGGTCGGTGGCCGCGAGCGTGACGCTCTCACCCTCGATCTCGACCCGGATACCAGTGAGGGTGGGCAGCATGTCGTCGCGGCCGGCGGCAACGGCCACCTGTGACACCGCATTGGCGAAGACCTCGCCGTCGACAGTTCCGGAGGCCTCCGGCAACTCGGGAAGGGCCGGGTACTCGTCGATCGGAAGCGTCAGCAGCGTGAAGCGAGCGCTGCCGCACGTGATGACGACCTTCGTGCCATCGGAGGTGAGGTCGACCGGACGGTTGGGCAGCGCGCGGGCAATGTCGGCCAGCAGCCGGCCGGAAACCAGAGCGGTGCCGGGATCGGCAACCTCGGCCGGCACCGCGGACCGGCCGGAGACCTCGTAGTCGAACGAGGAGAACGTGACTGACCCGTCGGCAGCGTCGATACGCAACCCCGCCAGGACCGGAACCGTCGGCCGGTTGGGCAGGGTCCGCGCCGTCCAGGCAACGGCGTCAGCCAGCACGTCACGCTCGAGCCGGAACTTCACAGCGGCACCGTCCTTGTCTTGGGGCCTCGTCTTGGGCGTTGTTCGGGTCGTGCCTGGGGCACGCCCAGGACCAGCGGTCCATATCCTTCCACGCTGTTCTGACACGTGGCGCTACGGCCGGTTGCCCACACTCTGGCGCGAGACCTGGCATGGACGGTCGGAGTCGATATGTATGGGCTCGTAGTGTTCATAGGGCCCGTGGATGGTGTGGAAAACCGCCGTTGGCACTGGTACGTGCCCGTGGCAGCGTCCACGACGGCTGTGCAGACAGCTGGGCCGGGCCGTGGACGTCCGACGGCCATCCACCGGTGAATGCCGGCCGTTCCACCGCCATCCAAAGCAGGAAGATGGCTATCCACAGGTTTCTCCACAGCCTGTGTGTAATAGATCATGCGTGCCGTGGCTGCTTTCGGATTCGGTCGTCACGACTGTCGAGCTTGCTGCTTGATGCGGTTCGTGAGCTCGGTGACCTGGTTGAACACGCTCCGGCGTTCGGCCATGAGCTGGCGGATCTTGCGCTCCGCGTGCATCACGGTCGTGTGGTCTCGGCCGCCGAATTGCTGACCGATCTTCGGCAAGGACAGGTCGGTGAGCTCGCGGCAGAGGTACATGGCGATCTGGCGGGCGGTTACGAGCACCCGGCTGCGGCTGCTGCCCTGCAGGTCTTCGATCGTCAGGCCGAAGTAGGCTGCCGTCTGGGCCATGATGAGCGCGTCGGTGATCTCGGGGCCGCTGTCGGTCGGTACGAGGTCCTTGAGCACCACGTCGGCGAGCGCGAGATCGACCTGTTGCCGGTTGAGGCTGGCGAACGCCGTGACGCGGATCAAGGCTCCTTCGAGTTCCCGGATGTTGGTGGCGATCCGGCTGGCGATGTACTCGAGTACGTCCGGCGGGACGTCCAAGCGATCCTGGGCCGCCTTCTTGGACAGGATCGCGATCCGGGTCTCGAGGTCGGGGGGCTGGACGTCACAGATGAGCCCCCACTCGAACCGGTTGCGAAGCCGGTCCTCGAGCGCGGACAGCTGCTTGGGTGGCCGGTCGGACGTGATGACGATCTGCTTGTTGGCGTTGTGGAGAGTGTTGAACGTGTGGAAGAACTCTTCCTGTGTCTGGATCTTGCCCTCGAGGAACTGAATGTCGTCGATGAGCAACACGTCGACGTCGCGGTACCGGCGCTGGAAGGCAGAGGCCTTGTCGTCGCGGATGGAGTTGATGAAGTCGTTGGTGAACTCCTCCGAGCTGACATAGCGAACCGGGGTGCCCGGATAGATCGTGCGGGCGTAGTGTCCGATGGCGTGCAACAAATGGGTCTTGCCCAGCCCGGATTCGCCGTAGATGAGCAGCGGGTTGTAGGCCTTGCCGGGTGCCTCCGCGACGGCGACGGCGGCCGCGTGCGCGAACCGGTTGCTCGAACCGATGACGAAGGTGTCGAACGTATAGCGCGGGTTGAGGCGTGGTTCGATGTCGGCCCGCCGGGAGACGGTGTCGATGGCTCGTGGCGATGTCATGGGGCCGGCGGGCGGTTCGATGTCGCCAAGGCCAGGGCGCAACGAGGTCACTGTGGCGGTACGGGGATCGACCGGCTCGTCGATACCATCGTCGTCGATGGGCCCGTCGGCTGTGCCGTTGCGCGAATCTGCCGGTGAGGCGTGGGCCGCCGATGGCGCGGAGCCGTCGAGACCGGTTGCCGCCCTGCCGGCGGCGTCGGCTTCGGGATCTGCTGACGGGGCGACGCTGACCGCAAGGCCGACTTGACTGCCGAGGACTCGGCCGAGAGCCTCGACGATCATCGGGCGGAGCCGCTGCTCGAGTTGTACTCTGGCGAACTCGCTGGGAACGGCGACGACGGCCGTCCCTTCGACGAGCGTGACAGGCCTGGCCTGCGCTAGGAACGCTCTTTGCTGGGGACCCAACTCCGCGGTGTCGAGCGATTCGAGCGCCGCCCCCCACGCGACCCGGAAGTCGCCGTTTGGCTCGTCGGTCACATGTCACTCCCGCTGTAGTCGCCGGCTTGCCCGGTGACAGGCACGCCGCCGTCCACATCGTCGTCCACAGGTGTGGACGGGCGCGAACCGGCGGCGTCAGCCACCCCCGTTGGACCTTTGTGAGCTGCGGAGACCTCGCTCAACCCCTGATGAGGCTCAGTAGCCGCGTTGCTTGTGGAAAAGGCGACGCTAACAAGGACTACGGCGTTCATCAACCGATCCCGGGAGGATTCCCGCGTTTGACGGCGTGTCGACTTCGATTTGGTACCGACCACCTGGGACGGTGGTGGGTTCGCGGGTCCCGCCGAGAGTGATCGTGCCGGTTCGGCGGATGGATGAGCCCAGTTTGACCCTGCGGGTCGTCTCCGCGTACCGTAGATCGGTCCGACGAAGCGCCAATTTCGCCGTGCGCTTCGGTGCGCGCGAGCCGGGCGGTCGTCGGTCCATGACTGACTGACCCCCGTAGATTCGGAGCATGCACTGTGAAGCGCACCTTCCAGCCCAACAACCGCCGCCGGGCGCGTAAGCATGGTTTCCGGCTGCGCATGCGCACCCGCGCCGGCCGCGCGATCGTCGCTGCTCGCCGCCGCAAGGGCCGTGCCCAACTCTCGGCCTGACCTGCACCGCACCTCGCGAGTAGTCCGCGTGCTGCCAGCCAAGAACAGGTTGCGGCGGACTCAGGAGTTTCGGAGCACGGTCCGGCGGGGTAAGCGCGTCGGCCGCCCATTCGTCGTCGTACACGTGGTTCCCGGCGGGGGTTCGGGTGAGCCGGTGCGCGCGGGTTTCATCGTCTCGGGGGCGGTAGGCGGTGCTGTGGTCCGCAATGCGGTGCGGCGGCGGTTGAGGCACCTCGTCCGGGACCGGCTCGACCGGCTCCCCGCAGGCACCCGCGTCATTGTGCGGGCGCGTCCGGAAGCAGCAGTCGCTCCGAGCGGGGCTCTGGCGCGCGACCTGGACTCCGCGTTCGAAGAGCTTGCCGATGCGGCGGTGAGACCCGGGTGAGATTCATTCTTGTGACTCTGCTCAAGGGTTGGCGGCTGTTGATCAGCCCGCTCTACGGGCAGACGTGCCGCTACTACCCGTCATGTTCTGCGTATGCGCTGGGAGCTGTCGAGAGGCACGGTGCGCTGCGCGGCAGCTGGCTCGCGATCAGGCGGATCGGCCGCTGCCACCCGTGGACGCCGGGCGGCGTCGACCTGGTGCCCGAGCCGCACGCCTATCGTTGGTGGGGCCGCGCCGAAGGAACCGACGGCGAAAGCGATACCGAAGATCCTGAACCCTTGGCCGCCCCTGCTAGGAGCCTGACGACCCGTGGATAGCGTCCTCAACCCTCTGTACTACCTGGTCAGCTGGATCATGATGGGCTGGCACTGGCTCTTCGAGACGGTGGTCGGCAGCACCAACGACGGGCTCAACTGGCTGCTTGCGATCATCGGCCTGGTGATCGTGATCCGGATCCTGCTGATTCCGTTGTTCGTCCGGCAGATCAAGGCGCAGCGCAATATGCAGATCCTTCAGCCGAAGGTTCGCGCGCTGCAACAGAAGTACAAGGGCGACCGGGAACGTCTCCAGCAGGAGATGATGAAGCTCTACAAGGACGCCGGGACCAACCCGTTCGCCTCCTGCTTGCCGATCCTGCTGCAGGCACCGTTCTTGTTCGCGCTGTTCCGCGTGCTACACGGGGTGGCGAACGACGTCCCCCGGGGTGCCTTCGAGAGAAACGACGCGCTGTTCGAGTCGGCGGGCAAGGCCGAGATCTTCAACGCTCCGTTGTCGGCCACCTTCCTCGATGCGCCGACCGTCCAGGTGCGGATCATCGCCGTCGTCCTCGTGGTCCTGATGGTGCTGACTACGTTCCTGACGCAGCGTCAGATCATGCGTAAGAACATGCCGCCGGAGGCGATGGAAGGTCCGTTCGCGCAGCAGCAGAAGATTTTGCTGTACGTCCTGCCGCTGGTGTTCGCCTTCTCGGGCGTGTACTTCCCGCTAGGGGTGGTCATCTACTGGCTGACGTCGAACATCTGGACAATGGGGCAGCAGTTCTACGTGATCCGCAGGATGCCCGCGCCTGGGTCGCCTGCCGAAGAGGCGCGCAAGCGTCGCATGGAGTCGAAGTCGCGGCGGCGTGGTGAGCCCGAGCCCGACGTGCCCGCGGAGAGCGGTGACGGGGATGGCGGCCCGGTGGCTGTGGCGGAGCCGGTGCGGCGGCAGCCGAAGAGAACTACCCGGGCGCAGCGAAAGGGCAAACGGTGAGCATGAGCGACAGCGACACCAGGGTGAGCGGGGAGGCACTGGAGCCGGGCGTGAGCGCCCTGGAGCAGGAGTGCGACATCGCGGCGGATTACCTGGAGGGGTTGCTCGATATCGCCGACCTGGACGGTGACATCGACATGGATGTCGAAGGTGACCGGGCAATGGTGTCGATCGTCGGTGCCGATCTGAGTGAACTCGTCGGGGAGGACGGCAAGGTCCTGAACGCGCTGCAAGACCTGACCCGGCTGGCAGTGATTCGGGAGACGGGTGAGCGGAGCCGCCTGATGCTCGACATCGGCGGATTCCGGGCCCGTAAGCGGGCCGAGTTGGCAGCACTGGCTGAGCACGCGGTGGCGCACGTGAAGGAGACCGGTGAGCCGGAAGCCCTTGGTGCGATGACACCGTTCGAGCGCAAGGTGGTCCACGATGTGGTGGCCGCGGCCGGGCTGAGAAGCGAGTCGGAGGGCGAGGAGCCGAGGCGTTACGTGGTGATCCGGCCCGAGTGATGGGCTCGGTTTCACGTGAAACGACCGGCGACGGCACGCCGGCACCGCCGCCCGCCGCCATCGAGTACTTCGGAGGTCGGCTGCCCGTCCTCGAACGATATGTGTCCATGTTGGCCGGGGCTGGAATCGAACGAGGTTTGCTCGGGCCGCGGGAGGTGCCCCGACTCTGGGATCGGCACCTACTGAACTGCGCGGTGATCCAGGACGCCGTGGCAGAAGGGGCGACCGTTGTGGACGTGGGTTCCGGAGCCGGGCTGCCCGGAGTCGTGCTGGCGGTCGTCCGGCCCGACCTGGCCGTCACC
>DATHUM010000387.1:0-7436 GCA_035462225.1 Jiangellaceae bacterium
CGTGTCGACCCACTCTTGCATGATCGACGGGGTTGGGCTAGGGGACGACTATCTGGTAGCCCTCGGTTTGCAGGTCTGTGATCAGCATGTCCAATGCAGCGACGGTGTCGGAACGGTTGCCTCCGCCGTCGTGCAGCACCACGATGGCGCCTGGGCGGGCGGATTCGAGCACGGCGTCGACGATTGCCGCTGGACCAGGTTGTGCCCAGTCCCGGGGATCGACGCTC
The DNA here is from genome assembly GCA_035462225.1 of Jiangellaceae bacterium. Taxonomy (GTDB): domain Bacteria; phylum Actinomycetota; class Actinomycetes; order Jiangellales; family Jiangellaceae; genus JASLBX01. Next base: position 228 of record DATHUM010000387.1, read on the forward strand.
CAGCCGAGTGGTGTGTGCTCGTACGCTTCGGCGATCTCGTTCACCTCGGCGCTGAACTCGCCGGCCGGCGCGCGGAAATACGGGACGGCGACACCGGGGACGGCAGCTTGGATGGCCGCCCGAGCGCCTTCGATCTCGGCCCGGATCTGGGCGTCGTCGCGGCCGGCCAGTTGAGGATCTTGACTCAGGCCTTGGCTGCAGAGCGTATGCCCCTCGTCGGAGATGCGGCGGACCAGCTCTGGGTAGTCCCGCGCCTGCTCACCGGTCATGCAGAACGTAGCCGGGACCCCATGCCGGCCGAGAACGTCGAGAATCTGCGGGGTGTTGCCAGGGTCTGGGCCGGAAGAAAAAGTCAACGCCACGACCTTGGCACTGCCTTCAACGGAAGTGACGGCTCCGGCCACTTCGACGCCAGGAATTCCGGCGTCGATCCGGGTCGGCACCTCTTGCTGCGTCGGATCTTGCTGCGTCGGATCATCATCCTCGTCCAGCGTCGAATCGGCATTGTCGTCCGACGTGGAGCTGGCATCCGGCAGATCGGAGTCAGCGCTCTCGAAGTCGCTGACCTGGGTGGCTACGACGATGCCGATGATTATGCCGGCAATTGCTAATCCGGATCCGTTGGCCATGTGACGCTGCTTTGCGGGAGAGCTTGCAGTGTTCGGTCGAGTGATCTGTACCCGATAGATCGATTAAGAAACGCCTTTGCCTAAATCGAGCATACGCTGGTGATCGTCACTGCGGGCTCACCCGCCTCGTCCGACGCGGCGAGATCGATCGAGGCGCTGATCGCCCAGTCGTGATGACCGGCAGGGTCGGCCAAGATCTGCCGCACTTCCCAGTGACCGTCCACCTCGTCGATCATCAGCATCGCCGGCCCGCGGGCATTGGCGTTGATGCCGATGTCCGCATGCTCGTCGAAGTACGGCTCGAGCGCGGCCGCCCAGGCGGAGGCGTCCCAGCCGGACACGGCGTCCAGCGCGCCGAGCGCCTCCCACGGCCGGCGGGCGGCGAGCTCGACCCGCCGGAACAACTGGTTGCGCACCATGACCCGGAACGCCCGGGGGTTCGCGGTCACACCGCGCACCTGGTCCTCGCTTCGGGGACGGACTTCCGGCGCGCTGCTGTCATATTCAGGATTTACCAACCGCTCCCACTCGTCGAGCAGGCTGGAGTCGACCTGCCGCACCAACTCTCCGAGCCACTCGATCAGATCGGAGAGCTCTTCGGTTCGAGCGGAGTCGGGCACCGTCTGCCGGAGCGCCCGGTAGGCGTCGGCAAGGTATCGGAGCACTAGTCCTTCGGAGCGGGCGAGCCCGTAGAACGAGACGAACTCGCCGAAGGTCATCGCCCGCTCGTACAGGTCACGAACCACTGACTTCGGCGAAAGCTCGAAATCGTCTACCCACGGGTGGGACAGGCGGTAGACCTCGTAGGCGTGCGCCAGCAGTTCGGCCAGCGGCTGCGGGTGAGTGACCTCCTCGAGCAGGTCCATCCGCTCGTCGTACTCGATCCCGTCCGCCTTCATCGCCAGAATTGCCTCGCCCCGTGCCTGAAACTGCTGCGCCGACAGCACTGCGCGAGGATTGTCCAGCGTCGCCTCGATCACAGACACTGCATCCAGCGCATACGTCGGCAAGGCGGGATCGAGCAACTCGAGAGCAGCTAGTGCCAGCGGCGACAGTGGCTGGTTCAGCGCGAAGTCCGGCGGCAGGTCTACTGTCAGCCGGATCGTCCGGCCGTCATCGTCGGGAGTATCGAGTTGCTCCACGACGCCGGCCGCCCGCAGCGCGCGATAGATCGCGATGGCCCTGCGGATGTGGTGGACACGCCGGGTCGGTGGTTCGTGATTGTCCGTGAGCAGCCGGCGCATGGCCGCGAACGCGTCACCCGGCCGGCTGATCACGCCGATCACCATGGCGTGGCTGACCTCGAAGCTCGACGTCAGCGGCTCGGGCGGGGCGGCGACCAGCCGGTCGAAGGTCGCCTGCCCCCACGAGACGAAACCCTCCGGCGGCTTCTTCCGGACGATCTTCCGGCGCCTCTTCGGGTCGTCGCCCGCCTTGGCCAGCGCGCGCTCGTTATCGATGACGTGTTCGGGCGCCTGGACGACGACCTCGCCGAGGGTGTCGTACCCCGCCCGCCCGGCGCGGCCGGCGATCTGGTGAAACTCGCGGGCGGTGAGGTGGCGGGTACGCGTGCCGTCGAACTTGCTCAGCCCGGACAGCACTACGGTGCGGATGGGTACGTTGATCCCGACGCCGAGCGTGTCCGTCCCGCAGATGACTTTGAGCAGTCCGGTCTGGGTGAGCCGCTCGACCAGCCGCCGGTACTTCGGCAGCATTCCGGCGTGGTGGACGCCGATGCCGTGGCGGACCAGCCGGGACAGCGTCTTGCCGAACCCGGTGCTGAACCGGAACCCGCCGATCTCTGCCGCGATCTTGTCGCGCTCGGCCCTGGATGCCACGTTGACGCTCGTGAGCGCCTGAGCGCGCTCGATGGCGGCCGCCTGGGTGAAGTGCACCACGTAGACGGGCGCCCGGTGAGTGCTCAGCAGCTCGTCCAGCAGCTCGTGCATCGGCTCGGTGGAGTAGGAGAAGGTAAGCGGCACCGGCCGTTCCGCGGACGTCACGACGGCGACCTGCCGACCGGTGCGGCGGTGCAGGTCCTTCTCGAAGAACGAGACGTCGCCGAGTGTGGCGGACATGAGTAGGAACTGGGCCGCAGGAAGCTCCAGCAGCGGCACCTGCCAGGCCCAGCCGCGCTGCGGGTCGGCATAGAAATGGAACTCGTCCATGACCACTTGGCCGATATCAGCGACGGACCCTTCGCGCAGGGCAATGTTGGCGAGCACCTCTGCGGTGCAACAGATGATCGGAGCCGAGGAGTTGACGCTGGAGTCGCCGGTCATCATGCCGACGTTCTCGGCACCGAAGACGTCGACGAGGTTGAAGAACTTCTCCGACACAAGTGCCTTGAGCGGTGCGGTGTAGAACGTGCGCTGCTGCCTGGCCAGTGCGGTGAAGTGGGCCGCTACCGCGACAAGGCTCTTGCCGGATCCGGTAGGCGTGTTCAGGATGACGTGCGAGCCGGAGACGAGTTCGATGACTGCTTCGTCCTGGGCGGTGTACAGCGCGAATCCCTGCTCGATCGCCCAGTCGGTGAACGCTTCATACAACTCGTCGGCGCCGGCCGATGCGGGTACCCGCTCAGTCAGCACGCTCAGCTCCAAGAATGGTCGCATTAGGCAGGCAGGCCCCGCGAAGACCTGCTGGCAAAGGCTACATAGGCAGTGGCACGATGACCGAATCTGTACATCAGTTCGAAGCACGAGTATGATGCCGCTATGAGCATCGCACTGCAGGGTTCGCTGCTGGATTGCTCCGGTGGCCGCTCCGGCGTGGGCGAGCTCGGTTCGACGGTCCGGCGCACGGTTCTCAGCCTCGGTGCCTGGGTCGATCTTCGGCCGGGCTGGCTGAATGGGTCCGACGAGGTGTTCGACCGCCTGGTCCACCGTGTTCCCTGGCGGGCCGAGCGGCGGCAGATGTACGACCGCGAGGTCGACGTCCCGCGCTTGCTGTGCTGGTACGGGCCCGACGACGCGCTGCCGGATCCCGTCCTGGACCAGGCCAAGCACGCCCTCAACGGTCACTACTCGGCGGAGCTGGGTGAGCCGTTCGTCTCCGCCGGCCTCTGCTTCTACCGCGACGGCCGCGACAGCGTCGCGTGGCACGGCGACACCATCGGGCGTGGCAAGCAAGAGGACACGATGGTCGCCATCGTCTCGGTCGGCGCGCCGCGCACGCTGGCCCTGCGGCCGAAAGGTGGCGGCGAGTCGCTGCGCTTTCCGCTCGGACACGGCGACCTACTGGTCATGGGTGGCTCGTGCCAGCGGACGTGGGAGCACGCCGTGCTGAAGACCGCCCGCCCGGTCGGCCCGCGGATCAGCATCCAGTTCCGGCCGCGCAACGTGGCCTGAGCCCAGCCCCACGCGCGGCACCCCGCGTGGCACCATCGAATGATGGATGGGGACGTCGACCTGGGGCTGTTCGGGCCGGACAGTGTGAGCTGGCGGGTCCACGCCGAGCCGATCCTCTGGGTGGCTGGGCTGCGTGCGCTCTACCTGCAAGCGCTCCACCCGCGGGCGGTCGCAGGAGTGGTGCAGAACTCCGACTACCGAAACGACTCCTGGGGCCGGCTGATGCGTACCGCCGAGTACGTCGGGACGGTCGTGTACGGCACGACCGAGCAGGCCCGCCGGGCGGGGGCCCGCGTTCGCGGGTTGCACGCCCGGTTGCGCGCGGTCGACCCGGTGACCGGCGAGCAGTTTCGGATCGACGAACCCGAGTTGCTGATGTGGGTACACGTGACCGAAGTCGAGTCCTTCGTGACGACCGCCCGCCGGGCCGGACTGGCCCTTACTGATCGCGAGGTCGATCAGTATCTGGCTGAGCAGGTGCGCGCGGCCGAGCTGCTGGGCCTCGACCCGCACAGCGTGCCGTCGTCGGCAGCCGCCGTCGACGACTACTACTCGTTGATGCGCCCGTCCCTTGCGCTCACCCCGCCCGCCGTCGAGGTGGCCCGGTTCCTCGTCGCGCCGCCAATGCCACATGGGCTCGGTTGGACGCCGGTCCGTCCCGCCTGGATGGGGGTGGCGGCCGTCGGGTTCGGGCTACTGCCCCGGTGGGCCCGGCGGCTCTACCGGATGCCCGGGCTGCCCACCACGGAACTCGCCGCCACCGTGGCCGCTCGAGTAGGCCGCCTGGCGCTTCGTGCCGTGCCACTCAAGCCCGGACCGGTCTACCTCGCGGCAATGCACCGCGCTGACGTCGTTCGATCACGTTCAGCAGGCTTGTAGGTGCCGTACCAGGCGCGTGCGCCTCGTGTAGTGCCGATGAGCCTGCTGAACGTGATCGAATGTCACACGACGGCGCCGTAGTTGGGGTCCTCCCGGGTGCGGGCGTCGCGCTTGCTCTCCTTCGGCTCCGGCGGCGGCGTCGGATAACGTCCCTCGAGTTCCACGGCGATAGGTGTCGCGGTGAAGTTGGACGAGTAAGTGCCGACTGCGATGCCGATGACGAGCGCCAGGGCGAAGTCGGACAGCGACTCGCCCCCGAGGAACAGCAGCGCCATCAGGATGAACAGCGTCGAGAGGCCGGTGTTGACCGATCGCGGCAGGGTGTTGAGCACGGCGCTGTTGGAAACCGCGCGGAAATCACCCGTCGGCGTGGCCCGCCACTCCTCGCGGATCCGGTCGAAGACCACGACCGAGTCGTTGACGGTGTAACCGATGATGGTCAGCAGTGCCGCGAGGAAGATGCCGTCGATGGGCTTGCCCAGCCAGGCGAACAGGCCGACGACCACGACCACGTTCTGGAACAGGGCCACCACGGCACCGGTGCTGAACGTCCAGCGGAATCGGATCGCGAGGTAGGCCAGCTGGGCAGCGAGCGCGACGGCGAGTGCGATCAGCGCGTTTCGCCGCAGCTCATCGCCCATGCTCGGGCCGATCAGTTCGTCGCGCACGGTTACCGCACCGCCGGCGACGTCGCCGACCGCGGCCTCGATGGTGTTGGCTTCGGCGTCGGTGATGGGGATGGTGCGGACGCTGACGTCGGCGTCATCTGACTCCTGGACGATCGCGGTCGGGAATCCCGCGTCGGCGATGGCCGACCGAGCGTCGTCGATGTCGACCGGATTGGTGGTGTCGATGGCCAGCTGGCGGCCTCCGGTGAACTCGATACCCAGGTTGAGGCCGCGCAGGGCGATGCCGGCGATGGCCACGAGGACTACGAGCGCGGAGACCGCGAGGAACTTCCGGCTGTGGCGCATCAGGTTCGGCTGCACCTTACGCAGCCACAGCCGGAACCGGGTGTGTCGCCCGATGCCGGTGGTCATCGGATGCCTGATCATCCAGCCTCGGTCGATCGCCCACTCGGCGAGGACTCGGGTGATGACCAGAGCCGAGAACATCGACGCGAGCACACCGATCGTCAGCGTCACACCGAACCCGCGAACCGGCCCGGCCGCGAGAAAGAACAGCAGCGCGGCGGCGATAAGAGTCGTGATGTTGGAGTCGGCGATGGCGGACAGCGCGTTCCTGAACCCGCTCTGAACGGCCTTGCGCCCGCTCTTGACCGAACCGTCGACGTAGTCTTCCCTGGCCCGCTCGAAGACGAGCACGTTCGCATCGACCGCCATACCGATCGCGAGCACGAAGCCGGCCAGGCCCGGGAGGGTAAGGGTGGCACCGAGCGCGGTCAGCGTGCCAAAGGCGATCAGCGCGTAACAGGCCAAGGCGATCGCCGCGATCAACCCGAGCAGCCGGTAGATGTACAGGATGAACACTGCGGTGACGGCGAGGCCGATGATCGTGGCCAGGAAGCTGGCGTCGATGGCGGCTTGGCCGAGCGTCGGGCCGACCACGCGCTGCTCGATGACTTCGACGGGAACGGGCAGCGCGCCGCCCTTGACCAGCGCGGCCAGCTCTTTGGCGGACTCCGAGTCGAAGTTTCCAGTGATCTCGGTAGTGCCACCGGTGATCCCGACCCCACACGGCACTGTTTCGTTGACCTGCGGCGAGGAGATGGTTTCGCCGTCCAGCACGATCGCGATCCGGCGCTGCGGGTCGCCAGAAGGGAAGCAGGCGGCGTCGGCCGTCATCTGCTGCCAGGTGTCCGGACCGTCTGCGACGAAGTCGATCGTGACGGACCACCGCGCGGTCTGCGGGTCGAGTACGCCCTCGGCGTCGCCGACCGACTCACCGGTCATGACGACCGGCCCTACTCGGATGGGCCCGCCCTGCTCGTCGAGGATGACCTGCTCACCGGTCTCTGGATCGGGCTCGTCGCCCTCGGCCGGTGGGGTCTGCTCGACACCGAGCACTTCGTGGAAGGTCAGCTGAGCCGTCCGCCCGATCGCCTCCGAGGCCTCCTCGGGGTCGGAGATGCCGGGCAGTTCGACGATGACTCTTCTGTCACCCGATCTGGTCAAGGTCGGCTCGGACACGCCGAGCGCGTCGACCCGGCGCCGCAGGACCTCGATCGCACGGTCGGTCGCCTCGGCGTCGGCGGTGACGGTATCGGTGTCCTGGGCTTCCAGGACGATCTGCGCACCTCCGCGCAGGTCCAGGCCCAGCGTGGGCGAGGAGGTCAACACAAAGCAGCCGGACAAGGACAGGACGACGAGCGCCAGCAGCGCGCGCACGAG
>DATHUM010000388.1:0-1652 GCA_035462225.1 Jiangellaceae bacterium
GCGGCGCGAGGGTCAACAGGTACGGCAGCTCGCCGATCGGCGGGAACCGGACGCCGCCGAGCAGCTCGACCGGTTGCATTCCTTCGAATCGGCGCAGGTCGAGTTCGACGGGCTGGGGGAAGCGCGACAGGTTGTTCACGCACAGCACGATGTCGTCGCCGAACACCCGGACGTACGAGATCACCGATGGGTTCGAGCCGCCGAGGTCGGTGAAATCGCCGAGCGAGAAGGCCGGGTTGGCCTTGCGAATCTGGATCATGCGCTGGGTCCAGTGCAGCAACGAGGAGCTGTTCTGAAGTTGGGCTTCGACGTTCTTGACCTGGTACCCGTGTACGGCGTCCATGACCACCGGCAGCGTCAGCCGGCCCGGGTCGGACGTGGAGAAGCCGGCGTTGCGGTCAGGCGTCCACTGCATGGGAGTTCGGACGCCGTCGCGGTCGCCGAGCCAGATGTTGTCTCCCATGCCGATCTCGTCACCGTAGTAGAGGACAGGCGAACCCGGAAGCGAGAGCAGCAGGGCGGTGAACAGTTCGATCTGGTTGGTGTCGTTCTCCAGCAGCGGGGAGAGCCGGCGGCGGATGCCGATGTTGGCCTTCATCCGCGGGTCCTTGGCGTACTCGGCCCACATGTAGTCGCGTTCTTCGTCGGTGACCATTTCCAGGGTCAGCTCGTCGTGGTTACGCAGGAAGATGCCCCACTGGCAGTTGGCGGGAATCTGCGGCGTCTGGGCCATGATCTCGCTGATCGGGTAGCGCGACTCGCGGCGCACCGCCATGAAGATGCGTGGCATGACGGGAAAGTGGAACGCCATGTGGCACTCGTCGCCGCCTACCGAGTAGTCGCCGAAATACTCCACGACGTCGGCGGGCCACTGGTTGGCCTCGCACAGCAGCACGGTGTCGGGGTACTCGTCGTCGACCATCTTGCGGATCGACTTCAAGAACCCATGCGTCTCCGGCAGGTTCTCGCAGTTCGTGCCCTCGGCCTCGTAGAGGTACGGGACGGCGTCCAGGCGGAATCCGTCGATGCCGAGGTCCAGCCAGAACCGGAGGGCGTCCAAGATCGCCTCGCGAACGGCTGGATTCTCGAAGTTGAGGTCCGGCTGGTGGCTGAAGAAACGGTGCCAGAAGTACTGCCTTCGAACCGGGTCGAAGGTCCAGTTCGAAGTCTCGGTATCGACGAAGATGATCCGTGCGTCCGGGTAACCGGTGTCGTCGTCGGCCCAGACGTAGAAATCGCCGTACGGGCCGTCGGGGTCCATCCTGGAGGCTTGGAACCACGGGTGCTGGTCGCTGGTGTGGTTCATGACGAAATCCACGACGATCCGCATGCCCCGGTCATGGGCGCGCCGGACGAACATGGTGAAATCCTCGAGCGTCCCGAACTCGGGCAGCACGCCCTTGTAGTCCGAGACGTCGTAGCCGCCGTCGCGTAATGGGGACGGATAAAACGGTGGCAGCCAGAGGCAGTCCACGCCGAGCCAGGCCAGGTAGTCGAGTTTGTCGATCAGCCCACGCAGATCGCCGACGCCGTCACCGTTGGAGTCCTTGAACGAGCGGACCAGCACCTCGTAGAAGACGGCGCGCTTGAACCACTGGGGATCCGTGCCGGGCGCAGGGATCGGGTGTTCAAGGGTCACGGACCCCACCGCC